>JBQCFI010000431.1:0-9126 GCA_051959325.1 Ginsengibacter sp.
AACCGGCTGTGCTTATACAAAAGAACGGAATCTAATCGGCTTTTATGTGGTTGTTATTCGCTTCTATGGAGCGAATAACAACCGAATTACAACCGAATAAGAAGCGAATAAGAAGCGATTTATACCGGGACGGGATCCCCCCAAAAGCAGCAGCGAATCAGGGACGATCAATAGGAGCCGGCTATCTGGAATGGACGGCATGAAAATGTAAATCAGTCTTATTTCTTCATTTACTTTTTCTATGTTCGGGAAAACTCTAAAGCTGAATCGTGCTAAAAACATTTCCCTATCTTTATTTCAGAAAAGAATAACATGCTTTATTTCAGAAAATTCGTTTTGCTTATTTTATGCTCGCTCATTTTTTCACAAAGTTTTTCACAGGTTTTTGGAGGTGATCCACCCTCGATAAAATGGAAACAAATTAATACCCCATTATCAAGGGTTATTTTTCCACAAGGGCTGGATTCTGTGGCTGGAAGAATCACCAATATCATTGCCTTTATAAAACAACCGAGTACCGAAACCATAGGTAACCTTTCAAAAAAAGTAAATATCGTTCTCCAAAATCAAACGACTGTTTCAAATGCCTATGTAAGTTTAGGCCCTTTCAGAAGCGAGTTTTTTCTCACTCCCGAACAAAATAGTTTCGACATGGGAAGTCTTCCATGGCCCGATCAGCTCACAATTCACGAATACCGGCATGTGGAACAATACAATAATTTTAATGTAGGACTGTCGAAAGTAATGCGGAATATTTTTGGAGAAGAAGGACAGGCACTTGCCAATAACGCTGCCATTCCCAACTGGTTTTATGAAGGTGATGCTGTGTATAACGAAACCAATCTGAGCAGGCAGGGACGGGGAAGTTTGCCCTCATTTTATAATGCCTATCGCTCTTTGTGGAAGGCTGATAAACATTACAGTTGGATGAAATTGAGGAACGGCTCCTTAAAAGACTTCATTCCTGATCATTATGCGCTTGGTTTTTTATTAGTCGCTTATGGCCGTGAAAAATATGGCATTGATTTTTGGAAAAATGTAACTCATGATGCGGCTTCGTTTAAAAGCTTATTCTATCCTTTTCAACACGCAGTAAAGAAATATTCAGGTGTGAATTATGTTACTTTCAGAAATGATGCATTTAATTATTTTAAAAAGGAATTTAAAGATTCGGCAGAAGGGAAATTGGGTAATTACCTCGACGAAGAATATCCTTCTTTCACAGAAAATGGTTCATTAATATTTGTAAAAAATACTTTTAAACAAAATCCGGAATTTGTAATCCAACAGGGAAATAAAGAACGAAAAATAAGAACGGTTGATTATACATTGGACAGTTATTTCAGCTACCGTAAGGGGAAAATAGTTTATACTTCTTTTCGGCCGGATACCCGCTGGGGATACCGTGATTACAGCGATTTACAAATTCTCGATGTGACTACCGGGCATCAACGAACACTGACAAAAAATAGTAAATATTTTGCTCCGGATATCAGCTCTGATGGGAAAAAAATTATTATCGTCTATGCCCCTTCATCCGGAAAGTGCGAACTGCAATTATTGAATTCAGCAACAGGAAAAATAATTTACCGTTTTCCAAACCCTGATCATCTTTTTTATACTTATCCTAAATTTTATCAGCAGAACAAGATCATTTCAGCAGTAAGAAATGCAGAAGGAAAAATGTCGCTTTTGGAAATTGATATGCAAAAGAACGAGACAAAATATCTCCTGCCATTTACTTATAACGTCATTGGGTTTCCGACAGTTTTTCATGATACGCTTTACTTCTCTTATTCTTACAAAAAGAATGACGAACTGTTTGCTTATACTTTTTCTGATAAAAAATTATGGCTGCTACAAACACATGGGCAACAAGGGTTGGGAAAATATTATGCAACTATAAATGAATCAAATATTGTGTGGTCTTCGTTTACAGCGGAAGGTTATCGTTTGCAAAAAATATCCAAAGAGAACCTGCATTTCGTAGAAATAAACATCGACAACCTGCAGAAAATTACTTCGAGCTTTGGAATTGCTTCTATCAATGCCAAAAATTCCAACTTATTATACGAGGTTCCGGATGATACTTTTGCGGTTAAAAAATATCACAAAAGTTTCCGGTTATTTAATTTTCACAGCATTGAACCGGCAATTAATGATCCTCAATACAGCTTAACTTTAGTCAGTGAAAATATTTTAAACACGCTCGAATCTGATGTTTCATTCACTTATGACCGGTCAGAGAAATTTAAAGAAATCAGTTTCGATGCTACTTATTCGGCATGGTTTCCTTTTTTAAACATTGGGGCAAATTATTTTATCGACAGAAGTACTTTATTTCATCAAAGGCTTATTCGCTATAATCAATTTGAACCGTATGCAGGATTTAATATCCCGCTTAATTTCAGCAAAGGCCGCTCTTTTACCAATCTCAATTTTGGTTCACAATACGTTTACAGCAAAGGGAATTTCGAGGGGAAATACAATGATACTTTGAAATCTTCTTACAGTTACAACAGCAATTTTTTATCATTCACTCACCAGATACAAGCCGCCAGACAACAAATTTATCCGCATTTTGCGCAAACGGTTTTACTCACTTATAAGTTTCCATTAACCCAATTAAAAGGTTATCAATTCATGTCAAACGGAAATTTTTATTTTCCCGGATTCTTCAAAACACACAGTCTTGTTTTGAATGGTGCTTATCTGAAAAAAGACAGTTTAAATAAAATAAATTTCTCCAGTGGTTTTCCGTTTTCAAGAGGTTATCAATCGGTAAATTTTTATGAAATGTATAAATGGGGAATCAATTATCACCTGCCGTTGGCCTTACCAGATGCGGGTTTTGCAAATATCCTTTATCTTTTGCGTGTTAGGGCAAATTTGTTTTACGATGATACGGAAGTCAAAGATTTCAATACAAACCACACGCCTTTTTCCCAAAGTTTTCGCTCTACCGGGACAGAAATTAGTTTTGATACCAAATGGTGGAATGAAGTCAATGTTTCTTTCGGATTCAGATACAGCAGGCTTTTAGATAAAGATTTGTATGGTGGCAAAGGTTACAATCGCTGGGAAATAATTTTGCCTGTGAATATTTTGAATCAATAAAAACAGGAATCAGTGTTATTTGTTCTTTTACTGTTATAGAAACGATGATGTGATCTTGTATAAAATAATATTTCTTTGCTCTTAAAAATTAACCATGAAAAGAATCGTCTTTTTTCTACTTTTTATTTTTTGGTGCGTAAACATTTTTGCCCAAAATACTTCGGTCAATTGTTATCCTACCAACTGGTGGACGGGAATGAAATGGAACAAGGTGCAGATCATGATCCATGGTAATGACATTGGTAACGGTGATGCATACACAATCAATTATCCTGGCGTCAAGTTAGAAAAAGTCAACAAGGTTGAAAACAAGAACTATGTTTTTCTGGATATAAATATTACTCCTGCTGCCAAGCCGGGAATGGTAAAAATTAAAGTGAAAGAAAAGCAATCTGCGTTCGATATTGATTTTGAATTAAAGAAAAGAAGAACCGGAAACGGAACTGCTTTTGCACAAGGTGTTACTTCAAAAGATTTTATTTACCTGATCATGCCGGATAGGTTTAGCAATGGTGATACAACCAATGACCGCATTCCAGGAATGCGTGATCAAAGCCTCAACCGCGATTCAGTTTATGCACGGCATGGCGGCGATCTGAAGGGCATTGAAAATCATCTCGATTATCTCAAAAGCCTTGGTGTTACAACACTATGGCTCAACCCGGTTATTGAAAACGATATGCCAAACCGCACCGAACATGGTTATGCCTTTACAAATCATTATAAAATAGATCCAAGGATCGGCGGAGAAAAAGCTTATCAAAATCTGATTGATGATGCGCATTCCAAACATCTGAAAATTATACAGGACGCCGTTTATAATCATGTGGGCAGTTATCATTTTACAGTCCTGGATCCACCAATGAAAAACTGGCTGCATCAATGGCCAACTTATACAAACACCACTTTTAAAGATCAGGTTCTTTTTGATCCTTATGCAAGTGCGATTGAAAAAAAGAAGATGAGTGATGGCTGGTTCACGCAATCTATGCCGGATCTTAACCAGGAAAATCCTTACGTCGCTAATTTTTTAATTCAACATGCCCTCTGGACGGTGGAAGAATTTGGAATTGATGGATGGCGTATTGACACCTATGCCTACAATGATCTGGATTTCATGAACCGTTGCAATAAAGCTTTGATGGATGAATATCCGCACATTACCATGTTTGGAGAAACATGGGTTCATGGTGTGATCAATCAAAGTTATTTTGTACAGAATAAGTACAATATTCCTTATAAAAGTAATCTTCAGGCGCCGACAGATTTTCAGACTTTGTGGGCCATTACAGATGCGATGACCAAGGATTTTGGCTGGACCGATGGCATCAATGAAATGTACACAACATTGGCCCAGGATTTTGTTTACAAAGATCCGATGCGCAACGTTATCTTCCTGGATAATCATGATCTTTCCAGGTTTTATTCGGTAATTGGAACCGATTTATTAAAGTATAAAGCAGCGCTGGCATGGCTTTTCACCTGCCGCGGAATTCCTGAGTTATATTATGGCGATGAAGTGGGCATGGAAGGATTTACTTCTCCAAATGATGGTTATGTCAGGAAAGATTTTCCCGGCGGATGGGAAGGTGATTCTTTAAATAAGTTCACAGTTGCAGGTAGAACACCTAAAGAAGAAGAAATCTGGAAATACATTGCTGCGCTTGCCAATTTCAGAAAAAATTCTTCCGCAATCACTACCGGAAAGATGATGCAATTTGCTCCTGTAAAAGGTGAATACGTTTTCTTCCGCTACGACAGCAAACAAACAATTATGACGGTTTTAAATACAGCAAAAGAAAAATTAACGATTAGCATAAACAATTGTTCTGAAAGAACAAATGGTTTTAAAAAAATGAAAAATATTGTAACGGGTAAAGTAACACCTCTGGCTGATTTTTCTTTAGAACCAATGGAGAGCGGCGTTTGGGAATTGGTGAAATGATTTGTAAATCAAGGATTGTGAAAAGCATTGACGTGTTAGAAATCAGGTTTGCTAACAAAATGTAAAATAATTTTTACAGCGGATTGTTTCCAAAATATTATTGCAATCTTTCCGTTTTTATTTTGAAAGTGAACAGCTATCCAACCTATGAAAAATAATTTATTTATTTTAAGCATTGCCGTGCTTATTTTCTCCTCATGCAGTAAAGAAATTCAGAAACAGGAAACGAATATTTCTACAAAAAAAGAAACTGAAACCCTGTCAAATAAGTATATTCAATATACGATTCTCAAAGGGCAGCAATATGCTGATAAAAGTATTTTTGCTCCCGTTACATGCAGCCAATTAAATTTTAAAGTAAAATTTGACAGTTCAGCCATTTATAAAACCGTCGCAGACAGCAATCAATATGATATAAATAAGCTCTTCGGGTTTAGTGATAACAACTCAGATCATCATTCCTTTAGCGCCCGGTTTGGCTGGCGGTGGAGCAACAATGCACTGCGCATTTTCGCCTACGATTACAACAGTAGCCTAATGAGTTTTAAAGAACTGGGAACTGTACAGATTGGAGTTGAAAATAGCTGTTCGATAAAGGTTTCAGGCAATGAATATATTTTTTCTTTAAATGGAGCAGAAACAAAAATGCCGCGTGCGAGTACCACTGCTTTAGCCGAAGGATATAAACTTTTCCCTTATTTCGGCGGCAACGAATCAGCGCCACACACCATTTCCATTTGGATTGAAGAATTGTAATATTGCTGATGTGCTAATTGTTAAGCACAAATCCAAAATCGGAAATAATCACATCAGAAATGATTTCTTATCTTTCCTTCATGAAAATGATATTAAATCTAACCTGTTTATTTTTTTCCTTTTTTGCTAATGCACAAAGCGATTCCTTTTATCTTTTTAAAGCCGACAGGGTTTTTGACGGTGAGGCAATGCACACCGGGTGGGTGGTTTTAGTGAAAGGAAGTAAAATTGAAGCCGCAGGTCTGATGGCATTCAAACTTCCTGCTAATACCCGCATTATTGAGCTGAAAGGCGCCACGCTTTTACCCGGCTTAATAGAAGGTCACTCACATTTATTTTTGCATCCTTACAACGAAACAAGTTGGAACGACCAGGTGTTGAAAGAAAGCCGCGCAGAAAGAACGGCAAGAGCTGTAACCCATGCACAAGCCACGCTAATGGCTGGATTCACGACCGTAAGGGATTTAGGAACTGAAGGTGCGATGTATGATGACGCCGGTTTAAAAACAGCAATTGAAAAGGGTATTGTGCCAGGCCCGCGAATGATTGTTGCTACAAGAGCCATTGTTGCCAAGGGCACTTACGGTCCTCATTTCGGCAATGCAGATGTGGACCTGCCGCAAGGAGCAGCGGAAGTGGGAAACAAAGAAGAATTGGAAAAAGAAGTTCGTACGCAAATTTCAAAAGGCGCAGATGTGATAAAGATTTACGCTGATTATTCGTACGGAATCAATGGAGAATCAGAGCCTACATTTACAACAGAAGAATTAGCAGCAGCAGTTGCCATTGCCAAAAGCAGCGGAAGGTTTGTAACCGTTCATTCCTCCACGCTGGAAGGGATGCGACGGGCGATTGACGCCGGTGTACATTCGATAGAGCACGGAAATGACGGAACAGAAGAAATCTTTAAACTGATGAAAGAAAAAGGTGTGGCACTTTGCCCGACTGTTGCTGCCGGAGATGCAATTGCGCAATATTCAGGATGGAAAAAAGGAACAACTCCTGAGCGTGCAAGAATTACTGCAAAGAAAAAAAGTTTTGCGGCTGCATTGCGTTCCGGGGTAACGATTTGTATGGGTGGTGATGTGGGCGTTTTTCCTCATGGCGATAATGCAAGAGAAATGGAGATGATGGTCGATTATGGAATGAAAGCGCCGGATGTATTGAGGTCAGCAACATCGGTGAATGCAGATGTTTTCGGTTATGCGGATAAAATAGGAAGAATAAAGAAAGGACTGTTTGCCGATATCATTGCGGTTCAGGGTGATCCTTCAGTGGATATGCAGTCCATCCGCAATACGCTCCTTGTGATGAAGACTGGAAAGATTTATAAAGAGCCATAAAAGAAGAAATGATGAAAATAAGAAGAAGGTTATTTCTTGATTTGCTGGTAAAACCGGAAATAGATTTTAAGAATTAGAATTTGGTTTTTGAAGATGCAAACGGCGCCCAACATGGTCTTATTACTATTTAAAAAGCAATAATAAAATGGAAAGAACTATTGCAATTGGTGATATTCATGGTTGCAACAAAACATTTGAAAAGTTGCTTTTTGAAAAAATAAAAATCCAAAAGACAGACCAGATTTATTGTATCGGTGATTATATTGACAGGGGTAAAAACTCCAAAGCCGTGATAGACCTCATTTTGCAACTTCGCCAGGAAGGTTACACCGTTTTCACTTTGCGGGGAAACCATGAACAAATGTTACTCGACTCTCTAACAGATGAAGAAACTTTTGACATCTGGTTGGAGAATGGCGGCGGTTATACGTTACAAATTTTTGGCACTGATTCAGTAAAAGATTTACCAAAAAAATACTTGTCTTTCTTCCAGGAAACAGAGTTCTATATTGAAACAGAAAATTACATTTTTGTTCATGCCGGATTAAATTTTCATAGCAAAAATATTTTTCAGGATAAAGCAGCGATGCTTTGGGCCAGGGATTTTTCGTCTTATCAACCAGCGCTGAAAAATAAACTATTAATTCATGGACACACGCCAAAATCTCTTAAATATATTTTGAATCAAAAAGACAACTGCATCGATATAGATGGCGGGTGCGTGTATAATTATCTTCCTCGCTTTGGAAATTTAGTTGCCATTGATTTGAATGAACGGAAATTTATTTGGGAAGAAAATTGCGAATGAAGATTAGCAGGATCGAAGGCTTACGATTGCACAAATTGAAACGATCCTTTTGCCAGCCATTATACAGATTTCCACTGATTCATCGGATGGAAAAAAGAAGTTTTCAAAAACAAATAATTACTACATTTATTCCTTTACTGATGCTTTAATAAAATAAAATGAGAACGACTATTCTTACCGCCATTTTTGCAACGATTACCTTGTTTACCAAAGCCCAACCTGTTAAAATTCATGGACAATTGCATGTGGATAAAACACAATTAAAAGATGCAAATGGCAATGATGTTGTACTGAGGGGAATGAGTTTTGGATGGCATAATTTCTGGCCACGGTTTTACAATGCAGGAGCAGTAAAATGGTTGTACAAAGACTGGAATGCCACGGTAATCAGAGCAGCCATGGGCGTGGAACCAAAAAATGGATATATCGAAAAACCTGAAGAGTCTAAAGCGAAGATAGAAGCGGTGGTGGATGCGGCCATCAAAGAAGGCATCTATGTAATTATTGATTGGCACAGCCATCATATTAGGTTGAATGAAGCGAAAACTTTTTTCAAAGAAATGGCAGAAAAATATCATCAGTATCCAAATATTATTTATGAAATTTTTAATGAACCTCAATATGATTCGTGGGCTGATGAGAAGGCTTATTCGACAGAAGTGATTTCAACGATACGAGCGATTGATAAAAACAATGTGATTCTGGTAGGTTGTCCGCATTGGGACCAGGATATTAATCTTCCGGCAGATGATCCGATTAAAGGCTACGACAACCTGATGTACACGTTGCATTATTACGCCGCAACTCACAAGCAAGCTCTTCGCGACCGGGCAGATTCTGCATTAAATAAAGGGCTTCCAATTTTCATTTCTGAATCCGCAGGAATGGAAGCCAGTGGCGATGGACAGATTAATAAAGAAGAATGGCAAAAATGGATCGACTGGTCAGAAAAAAATAAGATAAGCTGGATCACCTGGTCGGTTTCTGACAAAAATGAAACATGTTCTGTATTGAAGGCAGGTGCTGCTTCTGATGGCGGCTGGACCACCGACGATTTAAAAGAATCCGGGATCTTGGCAAGAGAATATATGCGAAAATTAAACAAAGAATAATTATGTTACAGGTACAGTAAAGAAAGAAATTCCGGGGATTTCTAT
>JBQCFI010000432.1:0-5097 GCA_051959325.1 Ginsengibacter sp.
AGATTCTTTTTATCTCTTTCTGATTTCCTTTTTCAGGATTAAATAAATTAATTCTAATGAAACTTAATGGGTTTAGCCGGAACTCCGACAGCAGTACAATTAGCTGGAAGGCTTTTTGAAACTACTGCACCGGAACCTATAATTGTATTCTCACCAATTTCTAATTGATTGATAATTTTTGCGCCGGTTCCTGCATAAACACATTCTTTAATATTTACCTCGCCGGAGATATTTACTGTTGGCATGAAAGAAGAAAAATCTCCAATTATTGTATCATGTCCAACTGTGCAGCTTAAATTTAAAATTACGTGTTTGCCTATATTGATATTAACTGTTATTATTGTGCCGGCGCAAATGATACTTCCTTCTCCAACATGGACATCATCCTCACCAATTAAAACTGATGGGTGAATTAATCTGGGAAATTGCAAATTCGAATTATGGATTTTTTCTATTATTATCTTTTTTGTAGCCGGATTTCCGATCGCAAAAACTACCTGTAAAGGAAAATTAATATAGTTTAAATCATTTACACCTCCCAGAACAGGAAATCCATTTATCACTTTATTTTTCTCCTCTCCATCGTCAAAATAGCCGATAAATTCATAAATAGCTTTCTCGTGATTGACTTGATCGATAAGCATTTTTACCTCTCGCCCAAAACCGCCTGCTCCAAATACAGCAATTTTTTTCATTGTTTTATTTTAAATTATAGATATTACTTTTCATTATAAAAAGAAGATAAATAAAAGCTTCATTCAATCCAACGGACTCCCTATAAAACGCTCCATGGTTGCTGTTGTAGCAGAATTAATACCTTCTGATTTAAAGACTTTTCTTATTGTAAGAAAGAAAATTTTTATGTCGAGCACTAACGATAAGTGATCTACATACCACACATCGTAATCAAACTTTTGCTCCCAGCTGATGGCATTCCGCCCGTTCACCTGTGCCCAACCGGTAATACCTGGTTTAACCTGGTGTCTTCTTTTCTGATTAGCATTATACAAAGGAAGATATTCAACCAGTAAAGGTCTTGGCCCAATGATACTCATATCTCCTTTGATTACATTTAACAATTGCGGAATTTCATCTAAGGAAGTTTTACGGACAAACTTTCCGGCTGTTGTCAATCTTTTTGCATCCGGCAATAAATTCCCGTTCTCATCCTTTTTATCATTCATCGTTTTGAACTTGATGACTTTGAAGATCTTTTCATATTTACCGGGGCGCGATTGAAAGAAAAAAGGCTTTCCTCTGTTTGCGATTAATAAAACAATTAAAACGAATAAAAATAACGGGGATAAAATCAAAAATCCAATAAAGGCTACGATGAAGTCAATAACGGGTTTTAGAAAATTTTGATAAAGCATTTCGAAATGTAAATAAACGGTAAATCGGGAATGGCTATTTATTTTTTATTGCCTTTTGTTCTATTTGCTGCAGGTATTTTTCTGCCAGAATATTCCGGTCGAAGTTTTTCTTGGCGTATTCATAACCATTACTCCCTTCCACTTTCAAACGACCTTTGTTATTGAGATACATTCTGATCTGTTTGTTATATTCCTCAATATTTTCTGGTTCAATATATGTTCCACAATTCGCTTCTTCCACTAGTTGCCGTGATACACCATCTATGGCCATTAAAACAGGAGTTTTACAACTCATATAGTCAAAGGTTTTATTGGAATACACGGTTTTAAATGCATCTACCTTCTTTAGTACTGAAACACCCATTTCAGAGGCAAGAATATACTTAAACACCTCTTTTTTAGGTACCGCATCAATAAACCGCACATTTTTAACACCCGTATCAACCGCTAGTTTCTGCAATTTTTCTTTTTCCATGCCCTGGCCTATAAGTAAGAAAAGTACGGGAGTATCCGCTAAAACTTTTCCAGCGTATATGATCTGTTGAAGATGATTGGCAACGCCATGGGCCCCGACGTATGTAATTACAAATTTGCCATCAAGATCCATTTGCTTACGAAATGCTTCCCGATCAAAATGTGTTAATAGTGCTTCGCTCAAGCTGAAATCAGATGCATTGGGGATCATAATAAGTTTTTGTTCAGGCACCTTTTTTACCTCTTTTAACGTTTTGTAAAAGGCGGGAGTAAGCACATTGACTAGTGTTGCTTTTTTATAAATAAAACTCTCAAACCAACAAGCCATTTTTATGATTAATTTATTGGTTAACACACCGGTGTCTATTGCAGATTCCGGCCAAAGATCCCTTACTTCAAAAACAAACGGTACTTTCTTAATCCTTGAAATAATATAACCGCTGAACGCCACAAATAAAGGAGGCGAGGTTACAATCACAACATCAAACTTTCCCTTTGCCTTAAATAATCCTGCCCACAAACAGGAAAACATAAAAGAAAAATATCCCCATAGCCTGCCAGCAAAATTCTTATTGTATGACTCAGAAACATGACAACGCCAAACCGTTACTTCATCCTGGCACTTCTTCACAAAATATTTTCCTTTGTACTCCAGACGTTTTTCTGAGCCGTTCGGATGCACCATGCCAGCGAGAACCACAACCTGATTTCCACTATGAGTCCACATTTTAGTCATTTCATTCCATCTGGAACCACCGGCGTCGTCTTCTTCCAAAAAGTACTGATGGATAAGCAGAATATTCATTGAACAGTGATTGTGGTTTTTATAAAATTCGAATCTGATTCAAAGGAAAAATATCTCTTAGCATCTTTAACTCCGTAATAATTACTTTGAAATCCTTGTTTAATTTCAGGCTTTATTTCTTGGTTGTTTTCATCCATTGATTCAAAAGAAAAAGCATGTGATTCGGAAGGATGAAAAATTTGTTTCATAGTAGTTGCCTGCGGCTTATTAAGGATGGTGTCTTCAACGATCCATTCCTGCTTGCTTTTGATTTTTGTAATCTTTCTTTTATGGCGAATTGACTTATTTAAATAGGTAAATACGGAAATCTCTCCTTCAAAAATATAAGAATCATCTGCCTGCGTTGTTTTTGTAAAAACAGATTGAGACCAGTTAAACCAAATAAATCGGGAGCCTTTTTTCATTTGGTTATGTTCATCAATCATAACGGTATTGTGTGAAGCTGTGCCCATGAAATAATTTAACAAATCGGCGGTAGTGTTATATTTATAACTTCCACCATCGTATAATATATTGTCTCCTTTATACCAAATATCAACGTGCAAATTGTCTGCCTGTGAAGGTCTGTCTTTATGATTGCCACATCTGATAAAAGTGAGCGTTTCCGGCTCTCTTATAATATAATAACCTCCAACATCAAACGAATGAATACCAAAGGAAGGAATCCATTTATTTGTTTGTTTACTGCTTATTCCATACCACGATTCATCTTCAGTTTCTTCAAATCCCAAATTGATCTTTAGCGCTTTTGCCAACGCATTTAATGACGGTCGGTAATCGCGATAATCGGAATTATTCAATTTAAAAAACAGAGCGCCATCATTAGCTCCGTAGTTTGGTAGCTTCCCGTTTTCGTCTACCATACATGCTCTTAAAAATTCTACTGATTTTGTCGCTCTTTCATAAACCACATCAGAAAACTTTTCGTTATTTTTTTTAGCTAACACAATCGCCCAAGTCAATAGTTGAATTACGACTCTATGATAATTCATAGAAAATTGAAGAAAAGTGCCATCCTCATAAATCTGGTAAGCAATTTCTTCTTCAAACCACCTTTTCCCTTTCTCTTTCCACTTGGTGGCTCCAGGAAATTGAGGAAATAGTAATCCAACCAAATATAAAGCCAGCGTTTCCGTAATTGCATGATTATTTCTTACTGCAATTCTTGAGAAATCAATGTTTTTATAAACATGATCCATTTGCCAGTAAATAGCAAACTGAATATTATTAAACACTTCATCAGTGAGATAAGGAGAATTCTGATAGTAATACAAGGCAAATGTCCAATTCAAGACCCTTAAGGAAATTTCCTGGCTGCACCGGTAATTAGGCCCCTCGTTAATAGGATTAGATTTAATCCACGAAATAATTTCAGAAAAAGCAAAGAAGGCACAATCTTCATCAAAATGATAATCATAACGGATAATATCGTACAAATAGGAAAAACGTGACTTTTCCCAAACATATTTTATATCCCCGGCTTCTTTTGAAAAATCTGCTATCTCTGTCCAATGTTTATGAATATCGTATTGAAAGGCCGTATCAGGGTTAGTGATCCAGTCATAATTTTTTCCAATATTAATTTCCAGGCTATTGAAAAAAATGAATTTTCCGTCTTTGATTTTAATAAATGTTTCTTCCAGTGACGGTGCAGGATTTTTTTTAAAATTTATCGATTCTTTGTTTCTAAAAAAAAAATCAGCTCGGGTCTTTTTCCATTCATCTAAAGGGATAAATTGTTTATAGAGTGGAGTAACAGGAAATCTATTTTTCAACAGACCACTTCGCCTCATCAATCCATGCTTTACCCGGAATTGGGTATAACGCCATCCCATATTTTTGAGAATAGCAGAAGCAACTTTTAATTTTTCTAACATTAATCCTTGACTTTACTTAGGAGCAAGAACTTTTGTAAAAAAGGAATATACTTTACTAAACAAATAAATAACCTCTTTTTTCCTTTATAAATTAATTCCTGTCCAGGAATGTCTCTTTAAACTTTCAACAGCAGCAAAACTTGCTTTAGTTGTATTTACCAATTCTTCGAATGGAATTAGGAATGCCCCGCCGGTTTTTAATCTTTCATTCAATAATCGGAATTGCTCATTATGCCCCTTGTCTAATTTCGTTTTCATTTTTGAAAATCCTTTGAATCCGTAACCGGTTGTCTCTCTGAAATTATCCATCACCAACGTTCTATCCTGCGAATACACCTCTACTCTTTCTTTTGAGTAACTTTTTGAGCCATTGGAAAAGTAATTGATGACACCCGTACTGCCATTTTCATATTTTAGCAAAATGGATGCATTATCCGTATTTTCTTCTGGCTTTAGTCCCATTGCGTTCATACAAACGTCGGTTACTTTGCTTCCCGTTAGAAAGGTAATCAGATCAATAAAGTGACATGCTTCTCCGATAATTCTTCCACCGCCTGTTTTCATATCA
>JBQCFI010000433.1:0-24143 GCA_051959325.1 Ginsengibacter sp.
GAATAAACATGTGGATTTCCCTGGCCGTCTCTTGCAGTAGAATCGTTTTTCATTTTCAAATCAGTAAAAGCCAGAAGTCCATCTCCATTGGAAGACTTAGAGAAATCATCGAGTGTGAATCCCATTTGTTGCGCATAAGTATTTACAATACCATCAGCGCCAGTAAGCTTCAACATCTCTACAATTCCTTCCGGCTTGAAATTAAAAGCGAGTAAACCGAACACATTTTGTGAAGGAATATTTTTAACCATATCCATGTTGATGGATTTGCCCATGTATTTATTTACAATATCTGTAAGTTCTTTGCTTAGATACATTTTCTGGTCAACATCAATTTTTCCTTTGTCAAAATTTACTGTGTAAGTACTGATATTATCTTTGGTAAATGCATCTATTTTCAACATACCAAGCATGCCCATTGCGGGGGAACTTTTAATGATTGCTTCTGTATTTTGCCACACGACAATGTCGCCATCGGATTTCAAAAGAGAACCAAACTTGTCATTTTTTGCCAGCGAACTATCCGATTTTAATGAGAATAAATTTTTACAAACCGCGGAAAGATCTACTGGGTTATTTTGTGGCAAATTTCCGGCATTGGTAGAATCATTCCATTTATACATATCTGCGGAAGGAGTATTTGCGTTCATCACATAAATAAAACGATCACCTTTCCAGCCCACAACATTTTTATCTTTTAGTGTCAATAAATTTACATCTCCTTGTTTTGTCACCGTTGCGGATGGATCAAAATTTTTATTGAATTGTTCAAAGTCTTTTTCACTTTTCAATTTCCCTTCAGCAGCTATATAGTGCGCTGTACCTGCATTTGCTACGAAAAATACCAGCGCGTTGTCGAAGTCAATACCACTTGCTGACGGATTGTCGAGCAACTTGCTCTTCCATGGATTGGTAGCAGAATCGGCATACATTTTCTTGTACCAGCCTGTTTGTTTTATTTCATCCCACGATAATTTTTTATCCAGAGATTTCAAATTTACCTGCGCTACAAAAAGTGCATCTGAAGGAATCATTTTTCCAACCTCATTATTTTTTCCACACGAAGAAAATAAAAGGATCAGCGCCGTTAATGCAAAGCAGATTTTAAGAAAAGGTTTCATAAAAAAAGATTTAAGATGAAAAATATTTCAAAAGAAGTTTAAAAGTAAGTGTATTTATTTTATTATGCATAACCGTTGGTAAAGAATTTTGCAGTACAATTCAATAGGAGCAATTACGATATTAATATATAAACACGAAATTAATAATCAAACGTATTTGTCCTTTTACTGAACATTTATTTGATCGGATAACCATTAATATCCAGTGCGGGCATCGGTTTCCCATCTTTTGGTATATAAAATTTATGTCTTTCAATAATGATTCGGTTGTCATAAATTTCAAAAACAAAAAGACCGGCATGCATAAAATTTGCTTTATCCAGCATGAGGTAAGATTCCGGTATTTTCTTTAACTCAAAAAGAAACGTGCCATCCGGCTCAAAAAATTTTATAGAATATTTTCTCTTTGCTGCATCAGGCAATGAGATAATCACATTATTGTCTTTGCCAGTGTAAACATGGTTAGACGGAATAAACATGTTTCGCTCGAAACCGGCACCTTCTCTCGCCACCGGCTTCTCTATTTCAGGAATTTGTTGCAGCGTATCTAAGCCAGGGCGATGCGATTTTGAAAACAAATAAGAACCGCCCTCAAAGGAAATAAACAAACGGTAATATTGATCAGACGGGATAAATTCTTTAGGATCAGTAAATCCGTTAATGCCCGGTCCCACATTTAGTACACTCCCAATTGTAGTAAAATTTTTTAAACTGTCTCCGGAGCGTTGAATATTGATATTGGTAACCGTTGTGAAGGGATTATTCCATGAAACTAAAACATTTTTACCCAGTTGCGTTACGGTTATTTTTGGTAGCGTATCCTGTGCAAAAGACGTTTTTTGAAATACAAAAAATAAAAAAACGAAGATTAAAAATTTATACATGGCGAAAAAGCGAAGCTATTAGTTTTTCAGATTTGCAAATATAAATCTCTTGTTAAAGAAATAAAAAACCGGCTTCTGATTCAGTTTCAGCATTGAACTTCTTTTATTTACATTTGGAAATATTAAAATTATCATGACGTATAATTACCTTCCTCTCGATAAAAGCACACTTACTTTTCAGCAGGTAAAAAATTTATTAAAATACAACCAGTTGGTATCGGTAACATATGCAGCACACGAAGCAATTCTAAAATGCCGTGATTATCTGGATCAAAAAATAAATTCTTCAGACGCGCTTTTTTATGGCATCAATACAGGCTTTGGCTTTTTGCAAAATGTAAAAATTGAGAAAGCACAATTGGAAATACTTCAGCAAAATTTATTGCTTTCGCATGCATGCGGTTTGGGAGAAGAAGTGCCTGAAGAAATTGTAAAGCTGATGATGATGCTCAAAATAAAATCGTTGAGTTATGGTTATTCAGGAATTGGAATTGAAGTAGTGAAAAGATTAATGGACATGTTTAATAATAATGTGCTTCCTGTTATTTATACACAAGGTTCTCTTGGCGCTTCCGGCGACCTGGCGCCACTTTCGCACATGAGCTTACCATTGATTGGAAAAGGAGAGGTGAAAATAAATGCTGAAAAAATTTCTGCGGAAGAAGCACTGAAAAAATTTCATTGGAAGCCGATTGAATTACAAAGTAAAGAAGGCCTTGCGCTCATAAATGGAACACAATTCATGAGCGCTTATGGACTGTACAACCTGATTCATTCTGAAAGATTATTGAATTGGGCGAATATGATTGCCGCGATTTCTTTTGATGCTTTTGATTGCAATCCAGATTGTCTTTATGACCGCTTGCAGGAAGTGCGTCCTCATGCGGGACAAATTTCTGTTGCAGCGCAATTAAGAAATATTTTGCAGGGAAGCGAAATGATTCAACAGAAAAAAATTGAGTTGCAGGATCCATATTCTTTCCGCTGTATTCCGCAAGTACACGGTGCTTCAAAAGATTCATTTGAATTTGTGTTGAAAACATTCTTAACGGAAATAAACTCTGTTACCGACAACCCGATTATTTTTCCCGATGAAGATAAAATTGTAAGTGGCGGAAATTTTCATGGAGAACCGCTTGCGTATGCGCTTGATTATTTATCCATTGCGATGAGTGAAATAGCCAATATTTCTGAAAGAAGAACCTATCAGTTATTAAGCGGACAAAGAAATTTGCCGTTGTTTTTGGTAAAAAATCCAGGTTTAAATTCCGGCCTGATGATCCCGCAATATACCGCCGCCGGAATTGTAAGTGAGAACAAACAATTGAGCACGCCGGCATCTGTTGATTCTATTTCTTCGTCCAACAACCAGGAAGATCATGTAAGCATGGGAGCAAACGCAGCTACAAAATGTTTGCGTGTGATTCAGAATGTAGAAAAAGTTTTGGCGATAGAATTAATCGCCGCTGTGCAGGCTTTGGAATTTCGGCGTCCATTAAAATCTTCTGGTGAAATTGAATCGTTGGTAAAAGAATTCAGAAAGAAAATTTCTTTCAATGAAAGCGATCGCTTTTTGCATGAAGACACGGTGAATGCGATACAGTTTATGAGAGAATATGAATTGGAATAATTGAGAAATTTACCATGATTAAAGTAAAATATTTTTAAAATGAAAGAAGAATATAAAACATATGACCCCATAAAATACAAAACCCCAACTGCCACACAACTTTCCTGCAAAGGATGGATTCAGGAAGCAGCGCTCAGAATGTTGTTGAACAATCTCAATCCGGAAGTTGCGGAAAAACCTGATGAACTGATTGTTTATGGAGGCAGAGGAAAAGCAGCACGAAATTTTGAAAGTCTTGACCTGATCATCAAAGCATTAAAAGAACTGGAAAACGATGAATCACTTTTGATACAGAGCGGAAAACCGGTTGCCATGCTGAAGACGCATCCAAATGCTCCACGAATATTAATTTCCAATTCACAACTCGTTCCGAAATGGGCGACATGGGAAGTTTTTGACGAACTCGAGAAAAAAGGTTTGACGATGTATGGCCAAATGACTGCCGGTTCTTGGATCTACATCGGAAGCCAGGGAATCGTGCAGGGAACCTATGAAACTTTTAGCGCTGTTGCAAAAAAACATTTTAATAATTCGCTGAAAAATACTTTGAGCGTCACTGCCGGACTTGGTGGAATGGGCGGTGCACAACCACTTTCCATCACGATGAATGATGGTGTTTGTCTTGCAGCCGAGGTAGATGAATCAAGAATTGAAAAAAGATTGGACACAAAATATCTGGACGAGAAGATCAAAGATATTGATGAAGCAATTGACAAAGCGATCCAAGCAAAAAAAGAAGGAAAAGCGTGGAGCATTGGTGTTCATTGCAATGCCGTTGATCTGTTGCAAAGATTAATTGACAGAAATATTACCGTTGATGTTTTGACGGATCAGACATCGGCGCATGATCCTTTATATGGTTATGTTCCTCAAGGAATTTCTTTTCACGAAGCCAATGAATTAAGAAAAAATGATCCCGAAAAATATACGCAACGTTCTTATCAAACCATGAAGAAACATGTTGAACTGATGCTGGCGTTACAAAAGCGTAGCGCTGTTACTTTTGATTATGGAAACAATTTAAGGGCAAGAGCTTTTGAAGCAGGATTAAAAAATGCGTTCGATTTTCCTGGTTTTGTTCCCGCTTATATCCGTCCGCTTTTTTGTGAAGGCAAAGGACCGTTTCGCTGGGCGGCTTTGAGTGGGGATCCGGAAGATATTCGGGTAACCGACACCGTTATGATGGAATTATTTCCTGAAAATGAAGGAATGATCCGCTGGATAAAAATGGCACAGGAAAAAATTAAATTCCAGGGATTGCCAGCACGCATTTGTTGGATTGGGCAAGGCGAAAGAGAAAAAGCAGGCTTAGCTTTTAATGAATTGGTAAGAACCGGAAAAGTAAAAGCGCCGATTGTAATTGGGCGCGATCATTTGGACACAGGATCTGTTGCCAGCCCCAATCGGGAAACAGAATCGATGCTCGACGGAAGCGATGCGGTTGCAGATTGGCCGATTTTAAATGCATTGGTAAATACTGCCGGAGGCGCCAGCTGGGTAAGTCTTCATCACGGTGGTGGCGTTGGAATGGGCTACAGCATTCATGCGGGAATGGTAATCGTGGCGGATGGAACTGATGATGCAGTCGAAAAATTAAGCCGTGTTTTGCGCAACGATCCTGGCCTTGGCGTGATTCGCCATGCGGATGCGGGATATGATGTAGCAAAAGATTACTCGAGAAAATTTCATTTGGATATCAAAGAGAGATTGGAATAATCCTGATTTGCGACGTTGGATGCTTCAAAGCTATAAATGGAAATTGATGTTATTTATTGCTTTACTGTAATCAATAAAAAAACACTACCTCACTGAATAGAATGAGATAGTGTTGACAACCATCTTAAATGAATCATTTATTCCGTTTTTCGTATCGTCCCATTAATACGCCAATTGCAAGCACATGTTTTTGCATTTCATCTTTTAATTCCTGTTTGCTCGCTCCTTCTTTTAAGTTAAGACTATCATCAAGCGCAAATAAATAGAAAAAATACCGGTGAATTCCGGAAGGTGGACAAGGCCCATAGTATCCGGTTTTTTTTGCGCTATTTGTACCGGTAATGCCGGTCGTTCGGTTTTCTTCTATCGCATTCTCGGGCGGAATATTCCAGACAAGCCAATGATCAAATGTGCCGCCGGGAGCATCCGGATCCTCCATAATAAGGGCCAGTGTTTTTGTTCCCTGCGGAATATTTTCTAGCTGCAAAGGAGGATTAATATCTTCTCCTTCACAGGTATATTTTGTTGGGATATTTGCACCGTCATCGAATGCAGTACTGGAAACGATCAAATCCTTACTTTCTGTATTTGCCATAAATTTTATCTTTAAAAATTCTCCTTAAATTTTATCAGCTCACAGTAATTTGTTTTGTCGCTTTTTCTTCGTGCTTGCTTTTCGGAATCATTAATTTTAAAATACCATTCTTATAATTGGCTGAAATACTGTCATCATTTGTGTTTTCAGGCAACCTGAAGGTGCGTGTAAATGAACTATAGCTGTATTCACGACGGCTATACTGCCTATTGTGATCAGAGCCATTTCCGGTTTGTTTGCTTCCCGAATCATTTTTACTTTTACTTTGCGAAGTATTTTCTTTTTGCTGCTTTTCATTTGCCTCAGTATTATTTTGCTCCTCCCCATTATTATCAGACCATTCAGATTTCGCTTCTGCGCTGATGGTGAGCATATCGTTCTCTACATTTATCTTAAAATCATCTTTATTAAATCCCGGCGCTACCACATCTACACAATAATTTTTGTCATCCTCAGAAATGTTTACTGAGGGGAATGATTTTGAACCGGCGAAAGTTGGAAAAAAAGATTCCATGTTAATAAAATCCATAAAAGGATCGTAAGAAACATCATTGTTTCTTCTTATTAAACTGTTCATATGCTTATATTTTAAATTGTTTTAAACTGCCATTTTTTGGGGAAAAATCACGCCAAAAAATGATGTTTTGAAAATGAATAAGTTACAGATTTTTTCTAAAGAAATTGTTTCTAAAAATTCACTCTTTAAATTTTTGTAGATTTTTTTACCACTTCTAACGGTACCTTTTTCGGGAAATTAATTGGGGTTATTTGTTGATTTACTGGTTATATATTGGCTATGATATTTTCAAATCTAAGGGTAAAAATGAAATAGCTTTGAAAGGGATTTCTACAACCTTTAAAACATTATTTATGAAAGCAATAGTAATTACTTCTTATGGCCGTCCCGATGTTTTAAAATTAGAAGAAAGAGAAAAACCTTCGATTAATGAAAATGAAATATTGATAAAAGTAAAAGCAGCGGGAATAAACCGGCCGGATATCGCGCAAAGAAAAGGAAACTATCCGCCTCCTGCGGATGCGCCGCAGGACATTCCTGGTTTGGAAGTAGCCGGAATTATCGAAAAAACCGGAAAGAATGTAGATCAATGGAAAACAGGTGATAAAGTGTGCGCACTGGTATCAGGTGGCGGTTATGCAGAATATGTAAAAGTGAATGCAGCACAATGTTTGCCGATTCCCGATGCTTTCAGTTTTGAACAAGCAGCCGGTTTGCCCGAAACAGTTTTTACCGTTTGGCACAATGTATTTCAAAGAGGCAAACTTAAAAACGGTGAGAGGCTTTTGATTCATGGAGGAAGCAGTGGTATTGGTATTACTGCCATTCAACTCGCAAAGTATTTTGGAGCACAGGTGATTGTTACCGTTGGCTCAGAAGAAAAAGGAGAACGCTGTTTGGAACTCGGCGCCGATGAATTTATCAATTACAAAACGCATGATTTTGAACACGAATTAAAATATCATCCGGTAGATGTAATTCTCGATATGATTGGCGGAATTTATTTTCAAAAAAATATTGAAATTTTAAAGCCGGACGGGCGACTTGTTTATATCAATGCTATGAACGGAAATATCGTTTCCTTAAATATTATGCAAATGATGCGCAAACGAATAACCATTACAGGAAGTACGCTGCGCAATCGCGATGCGACATTTAAATCCGGTTTGGCAGACGATATTCATAAAAAAGTTTGGCCGGTATTTACTGAAGGAAAATTTAAACCGGTAATTTTTGCCACTTTCCCAATGGAGGAAGCAAATAAAGCTCACGAATTAATGGAAAGCAGCCAACATATTGGAAAAATTATTTTGCAGATGAAACAAGACTAAAAGTATAAAACAGCATAAAATTCACCTGAAAAAATGAATATTTTTCTTAAAAAATACTTCCATTTTTTAAAACTTCAATTTTTACTAAAAATAAATTTAACTTGGAGGCTGAAAAGTAAATTATTTCATGAAGAAAAAAGATTTATTATTCCTGTTTATTTTTTTTCTTTCAACACAATGCTTCGCACAAAATCCGCAAATCGATAGTATCAAAAAAGTATTGTCTGTTGCCAAAGAAGACAGTCTTAAAGTCAATTCTTTATTAGCATTGAGCCGTGAATTTTTTAGTATCTCTCCGCAGGAAGCAATTAATTATGCAACAGAAGCAAGGGATTTGGGGGAACAAATAAAATTTAAAAAAGGAATTGCATATGCATATAAAATTATCGGAATCGGGTATTATATGCAGGCAAAATATCTTGAATCTCTGGCAAATTATGATAAAGCTTTAGCAATTTTCGACTCTCTGGATGACAAAGTAGGCGTGGCGAATATACTGAGTAATGAAGCTTCACTATATTTCAATCAGGCTGATGATGAAAAGGCGCTGGACCTCAATCTGAAATCGTTGCAGGTAGCTGAGCAGATTGGTGATACTTTGAGAATATTGACTGCTTTACAAAATATTGGAGCTGTTTATTCTAATAAACCTTCCACCCGCGCCCTTGCATTGCCTTACTATTTAAGAGCATTGCCGATGAGTGAATCTTTAAAGAATGATGACGCCATCGGAACAATTACCGTAAATGTAGGAGAAATTTATTTGGAAAAAGGACAACTGGATTCGGCGCTTATCTATTTTCAAAAATCTCTTGAGGCTTTTAAAGGTTCAGAAAATATTCCATATTCTTTGAATGATATCGGTAAGTTGTATCAGATGAAAGAGGATTATGCAACCGCTATAAAATACCATCAGCAGGCATTGGATATTGCCAAAAAATTAGATGCAAAAACCGACATGGCGCAATCGTTACTCGGTCTCGGAGATTCTTACAGTGGCAACGGCGACGCCGCAACAGCAATCGGCTATTATAAAGACGCAGAGGCAATCGCCAAAAAAGTAAGCAATGCAAATTATGAATTAGAAAGAGCTTATAAAGGATTGGCGCAGGCATATTCTGCTAAATCGGATTTTAAAAATGCCTTCGCTTATGAGAGCTTGTTCACCACAGTAAAAGATTCATTGTACAACCTGGATATCGCAAAAAAGTTATCAAGCCTTCAATTCAATTTTGATATTCAGAAAAAGCAAAACCAGATTGATTTATTGAAGAAAGACCAGGTATTGCAGGAGTTGGATCTGAACAGGCAGCGTTTGGTAAGAAATGCGCTTCTGATTGGGCTCGTGTTATTGTCTTTTATTGCTGTCATCCTTTACCGCAACTATAGAAATAAAATAAAAACCAATAAAATTCTCGACAGCCAAAATGCAAAAATTGAAAGTTTACTATTAAATATTTTGCCAGAAGAAGTGGCCGAGGAACTACAAACCGCCGGAACTGCCACACCCCGCTATTATGAAAAAGCTTCCGTGCTTTTTACAGATTTTAAAGGGTTTACTAAACTTTCAGAAAAGCTTTCTCCGCAAGAAGTGGTAAGCGAACTGGACAGTTGTTTTATGGCTTTCGACGACATCATTGAAAAATATCAATTAGAAAAAATAAAAACCATTGGTGACTCTTACATGTGCGCGGGCGGCATACCTACCGAGAATGATTCGCACTTGATAAATATCATAAAAGCAAGCCTTGAAATGCAGCAATTCATTTCACAACGCAATGCAAAAAGAGCAGAAATGAACCTGCCTGAATGGACAATAAGAATCGGAATAAACACCGGCCCAATCGTTGCCGGAGTAGTTGGAAAAAAGAAATACGCCTATGATATCTGGGGCTCGACAGTAAATGTGGCCAGCAGGATGGAAAGCAATGGAGAACCGGGAAGAGTAAATATTTCAGCTGCTACTTATGAACTGATACAGGACAAATATCTGTGCACTTATCGTGGTAAAATATTTGCAAAAAACATTGGCGAAATAGACATGTATTTTGTAGAGCAGGAGAAAAGTGCTTCTTACGTAATGAAATCAGATGTGAAAAATTTGGCTTAAACGCCAGTAAAAACTTTTCAGCAAAAATACAAATAAGCTGATTTGTTATTTTGTTAATTGAAAAAAAACAATCCAACAATATAACGCCTCAACAATCATTCTTCCCACACTACCTGGTGCGTTTCTTTGATAATTCCCATTACAAAAATGCTTTGAACATGCCCGACATTTTCGATTTCGCTTAATTTATTCACGTGAAAATCATAATAGGCGTTCATGTTTTCACACACAACTTTCAGCATAAAATCAAATTCACCGGAAATGCTGAAGCATTCAATTACTTCATTCAAATTTTTTATGGTCTGGATAAATTTCGCTCCAGCTTTTTTGCCGTGTTCTTTTAGCGAAACATAACAAATAACCGTGAGCCCTTTTTTCACCTTTGAATGATTTACCAAAGTGGCGTATTGGGTTATAATTCCTGATTCTTCCATTCTCTTGATTCGTTCGTGCACCGGAGTGGTGCTCAGGTGAATTTTTTCGGAAATTTCTTTTACCGTTATCCGCGCATTTTCCTGGAGCAATTTTAAAATCGCCAGATCTTTTTGATCCGGTTCATAATTCTGATTTATTGGTTGTTCTTTTGAAACTTCTGATTTCATGTAAAAAATCTGTTTTATTCTTTTTAAATAGCATTTTTCACAAATCTATTCTAAAGTTTTCAATTAACTTAGTAATATATTCTGATAATGGTACCTTTGCATATCTTAAACAAATAAAGAAACGATATGTCATCTATCACAAAAAACACAATTGATTTCAGCCTTAAGTATAAGGTGAAAGATATGAGCCTTGCAGAATGGGGTCGCAAAGAAATAAAACTGGCCGAAGCCGAAATGCCCGGGTTAATGGCGCTTCGGGAAGAATTCGGAAAAGAAAAACCATTGAAAGGCGCGCGCATCGCTGGTTGCCTTCACATGACCATACAGACTGCCGTTTTAATTGAAACCTTAATCGAATTAGGCGCTGAAGTAAAATGGAGTTCGTGCAATATTTTTTCTACGCAAGACCAGGCTGCTGCTGCAATAGCCGCTGCCGGAATTGGTGTGTTTGCATGGAAAGGCGAAACCCAGGAAGAAGCAGATTGGTGTATCGAACAAACATTATTTTTCGGAAGTGAAGATCGCCCGTTGAACATGATTTTGGATGATGGTGGCGATTTGACAAACATGGTTTTTGATAAATATCCTGAGCTGATTCACAACATCAAAGGATTGTCTGAAGAAACAACCACCGGCGTTCACAGGTTGTATGAAAGAATGGAAAAAGGAACTTTACCGATTCCTGCAATCAACGTAAACGATTCTGTTACCAAATCTAAATTTGATAACAAATACGGTTGCAAAGAAAGCCTCGTAGATGCAATCAGAAGAGCGACAGATGTGATGATGGCTGGGAAAGTCGCTGTAGTAGGTGGTTACGGCGATGTTGGAAAAGGTTCTGCAGCAAGTTTGCGTGGCGCTGGTGCAAGAGTGATCGTTACAGAAATTGACCCGATTTGTGCGTTACAGGCTGCAATGGACGGATATGAAGTGAAGAAAATGATTGACGCGGTAAAAGAAGCAGACATCATTGTTACGGCTTCAGGCTGTCGCGATTTGATTACTGCTGAACATTTCAAAGTAATGAAAGATAAAGCCATCGTTTGCAACATTGGTCACTTCGATATTGAAATTGATGTAGCATGGCTGAACAAAAATTATGGGAATACAAAAGATGTCATTAAACCACAAGTGGATAAGTACACCATTGATGGAAAAGACATTATTCTATTAGCAGAAGGCCGTTTGGTAAATTTGGGTTGTGCAACTGGTCATCCAAGTTTTGTAATGAGTAATTCATTTACCAACCAGGTGCTTGCCCAGCTTGAGTTGTGGCAACATGCAGATAAATATGAAAACAAAGTTTATGTGCTTCCAAAACATTTGGATGAAAAAGTTGCACGTTTGCATTTGAAAAAGATCGGTGTCGTGCTGGACGAACTTACAGATGAACAAAGCGCATATTTGAACGTTCCGAAAGAAGGACCGTTTAAATCTGAAATGTATAGATATTAAGGACGACCGATGACCGACAACTGCGACTGATAACAGACAAGAGAAAGACCCGCTTTAATAAAGGCGGGTTTTTTATTTCTTTTTATAATAAAAACCCAAATTGTAATTATTTCTTGTTTTACTGACAGCCGGTTTTTTCAAGAAGTGCAAAATGGCTATTTTGCCAACTTTATCATTCATCGAAAAATTATTAATGACATCATGACAAAATTCAGAACTACCGCTATCATTTTCTTTTTGTTTCTGGCAAATATTTCTTTTGCCCAGCAAAAAGATCAGGCGATTATCCACGCAATTGTACAGGAAGAAATGAACCATTCACAACTTGAAAACTTAGCGCACGAGTTAATGGATGGAATTGGACCAAGGCTCGTAGGAAGTCCGAAAATGCAACAGGCAAATGATTGGGCAGTGGCAAAATATAAAAGCTGGAACATCGATGCCCACAATGAAAAATGGGGCGAATGGCGCGGTTGGGAAAGAGGCATAACGCATATAGATATGGTAGCGCCATGGACGAAATCACTAGAAGGCACGCAGCTTGCCTGGAGCCCATCTACAAAAGGAAAAACTGTGACAGGAGAAGTAGTTATTCTTCCTGATCTTGATTCGGTCGCTTTTCAAAAATGGCTTCCTTCAGTAAAAGGAAAATTTGTGATGATCTCTATGAATCAACCGACCGGAAGGCCTGATTATAACTGGGAAGAATTTGGCACAAAAGAATCCGTACAAAAAATGAAAGATTTAAGAGACAAACAAACGGCTGACTGGTATAAAAGAATTTCAAAAACAGGGTATACCAGCCGCACACTTCCGTTAGCATTGGAAAATGCCGGAGCTGTTGGCATTGTTGGAAATCTGTGGTCAAAGGGTTTTGGTGTGGATAAAATTTTTGGCGCCTACACAAAGAGAGTTCCGACCATTGATATTTCACTCGAAGATTACGGATTGCTTTATCGCCTTGCAGAATCGGGGCCGGCTCCCAAAATAAGTGTGCGTGCAGACTCTAAGGAAACCGGTGTTCAACCAACCTTTAATACCATCGCAGAAATCAAAGGCACCGAAAAACCGAATGAATATGTGATTCTTTCTGCGCATTTCGATTCATGGGATGGCGGGACAGGCGCCACAGATAATGGAACAGGAACCATAACGATGATGGAAGCAATGAGGATTTTAAAGAAAATTTATCCAAATCCAAAACGTACGATTTTAGTAGGACATTGGTCAAGCGAAGAACAGGGATTAAACGGCTCCCGCGCTTTTGTAGAAGATCATCCGGAAATTGTAAAAAATATTCAGGCCGTTTTTAACCAGGACAATGGAACGGGCCGCGTCGTAAATATCTCCGGGCAGGGATTTTTAAATTCATATGACTACATCGGGCGTTGGCTTTCTGCTGTTCCTGACACTTTCAAAACCGGTCTGGAAACCAGTTTTCCGGGATACGCTGGCAGCGGAGGATCGGATTTTGCTTCTTTTGTAGCAGCAGGAGCGCCGGCATTTTCTTTGAGTTCATTAAGCTGGCAATACGGAATTTATACATGGCATACGAACCGCGATACTTATGATAAAATCGTTTTTGATGATGTAAAAGCCAATGCCATCATTACAGCAATCATGGCCTACATGGCCAGTGAAGATCCTGCAACCACTTCGAGGGAAAAATCGATTTTGCCTATTAATAAAAGAACCGGGGAGCCAGGCAAATGGCCTGAGCCTAAATCTCCAACCAGGAGAGGAGGATTAGATTAAGAATTTATGACTATTTTAAACAAAAAAAGGGACTGAAAAACAGTCCTTTTTCATTTATTCTTTGGAACACGTATACGAGTTAACGATGCGACATTTTCAGAAAATAAAAATTGTTGGTATTTATTTGCTTATTGAAAGCATTCCCGTACCTCTTATTATCCGGCAATAAAATGATTTTGATAACTTTCCGGTGGCTGAGACTTAGAAAAGGGGACATCAAGCAGGTGAGAATTTGTACACTTTCTGTTATAAAGATAGAGAAAGATTAAAATCAGATAAATCGTCTAAAAAAATACGACATAAAAAAGACGAATTGTGTTCAGCCTACCAACAAATAACCGGAATTTCTGATTCTTTTTTTCTGCTGAAAGAATCATCAGGGAAAGAAGTTTCAATGATGCATGATTTTTGAGTTCTTTCTTTGAAATGCAAAAAAACTATAAATCCATCTACAGTGCGTTGGCAGCAGATATTTTAATCGCCATCGTCAAATTTTTTGCAGGCGCTCACTCTAACAGTTCTTCCATGATTTCTGAAGGAATTCATTCTTTGGTGGACAGCACGAATGAGATTTTGCTTTTGTATGGAATGAAAAGAAGCAAAAAACCTCCTGATAAAAAACGTCCTTTCGGCTATGGAAAAGAATTGTATTTCTGGACATTTATCATTTCTATTCTTATTTTTGGTTTAGGCGGCGGCGTTTCGATTATCCAGGGAATCAATCACATCTGGCATCCTCATCCATTGGAAGATCCTACATGGAATTACCGGGTACTGGCGTTTTCAGCCATTTTTGAAGGAACTTCTCTGATTATATCGATCAGGGAATTTAATAAAGTCCGCGGCAATTTTTCGTTTTGGGAAGCGATTATCAGGAGTAAGGATCCCGCAAGTTTCCAGGTGCTTTTTGAAGACAGTGCTGCTGTGGGCGGCCTGGCGATTGTTTTTATTTTTATGAAAATTTCTCATGCTTATAATCTTCCCTTTTTAGATGGTGTTGCTTCCATTACTGTTGGATTATTATTGATTTTTGTTTCCCTGATCCTTGCCCGGGAAAGCCGGAGCCTCCTAATGGGCGAAGGAATAGCACCCGAAACTCAAAAGAAAATTATAGCGCTGGCAGAAAAAGACCTGGCAGTAATAAAAGTGGTAAATGTACTTTCTACGTATGAATCTCCGGAAGAAGTTGTCCTGATGCTTATTGTCAATTTTAAATCTGATTTGGATACACAAGAAATAACTGATGCTATTGAACGGGTTAGCAAGGGGATTAAGCAGCAATTTCAATTGGTTGAATTTGTAATTATTCAACCTGAAGCAGTGAAAAAAGATAAACAACGCCCATAAAAAAATCCGGTGCAAGATTACCCCGGATGATAAAAAAAATATATAGAACAAAGTCCTTAAAACACAGTACTTACTTTTTTGGAGCAGCGGCTTTTGGAGCAGCCTCCGCTTTCGCAGGAGCAGCCTTGGAAGCACCGCCTTTGGCTTCAGGTGCGGCTTTTGCTTCTTCCTGTTTCAGTTGACGTGTCATCGTTACAGATGCAATCGGAATACGTGGAGAATTTAAAATTTCCATATTCGCAGCTTTCACATCCTGCACACGAACGTTCTCATTTAATTTAAGATCGGTAAGATCCATTTCGATGTTTTCAGATAAATATTCAGGCAAGGTTTTCACTTTTAGTGATTTCATTTTTACTACCAGCTTCCCTCCTTCCTTAACGCCGGCAGGAACACCTGTAAATTTTAAAGGAATGTTTACCGTAACTTTTTTATTACCAACCAGTTCCAGGAAATCCACATGAATTAAATCATCGCTTACTTTGTCAAATTGAAGATCTTTCAAAACACATTTGTAAGAATTTCCTTCCACATTTATTTCTGCCAACATAAAATCCGGTGTGTACACGATGTTTTTAAAAGCTGATACCGGAGCAGAAAAATTAATCTCTTTTGCACCTCCGTAAATTACAGCTGGCACTTTTTCCTCAGAGCGAAGTTGGCGGGTGGCTGATTTGCCAAAATCGGTCCTGATTTGTCCTTCGATTGTAATTGTTTTCATTTTAATAAATTTATTTTTTTGAGGCGCAAAGGTAAGGGAAAAATCAATTAGATAATCTGCTAATTAGCGTGGGTGTTTCTGAACTTTAATTCATCAGCAAAAAGACAAATAACAGGAATTACTGTTTTTGAATTCCATCAAATTTTCTTTTCCATTATGTAATCATTCATGAAAAATCCTGAACCAATGTCGATGTCTTCTTCACGGAGGATTTTAAAGCCTTGTTTTTCATAAAAATGCAACGCTTTATTGAAACGGTTTACATTCAGTTGTAAAGAAGTTGCACCGGCCGCTTTGATATCAGAAATAATATAATCGAGCAATTGTTTACCAACATTTTTCCCTTGCTCATCCGGTAAAACATAAATCTTATGGAGATGATAAACACTAGGGTCGTCATGGGCAGAAAATGACGCAAAACCAATCGGCGTATCGTCTTCAACGACCATAATAAAGTGATGTTTTAATACACTAAATTGATTGCGTAAGGAGGAAAGAGAATAGATCTTTTCAAGCATATGATGAAGCTGCGCTTTTCCCAGAATTTCTTCATAAGCGGCAGGCCAGATTTTATAAGCAAGGTCACGAATCGTTTCGAGATCATCTAATTCTGCATTTCTGATTTCACTCATTATTTGATGGTAATTTTTAATTCAGGTGCAAAAAATTCCCGTCCTTCTTTGTCTTTTACTACAATATCAAAAAAGTAAAGCTGCTCCTCGGGTTGCAAACGTCCCTGCATGTTGTTGATCCATACTTTCGGAAGCGGTGTAGAATCAAACCTGCTGGCGGTGATGCTGAAAGTTTCTTCCTTTTTGCCGGTTTCATCATTCAAGATCACACTTTTTTTCCTGTAAAGAAACCGATAAGAGGAAATGGGATATGCGTGATTTTGGGCATCCACAATCTTCAAAGGAAGCGCAATTAACTGGTTGCCTTCATCTACCGTAACGTGTGCGCCATTTTGATTTATTCCAAGAAACGTTTTTACGACAGGCGGTTTGAATTTCTGCACTTTCGTGATCACTTCTTTTTGCTGGGCAAAAGAAATTTGACCAAAGGAAAGGGTCAATAAAACGCCCAGCACGTATTTCAAAATATTTTTCATAAAATGTTTAACTGAAGGTCGCCTGTCATTTACAAATCTGCCAGCGTTTGTTCGATCACTTTAATTTTTGTTTCTGCGTCCAGTTTTTTCTTTCTTTCCAATTCAATAACCTCTGATTTTGCGTTCTGTACAAATTTATCATTACTCAATTTCTTTTCAACTGCAATTAAGAAACCTTTAAGATACTGTAAATCCTTTGCCAGCTTTTCTTTCTGAACGCCTGTATCTATTGCTGTATCCGATTTTATATAAACTTTTTCATTTCCAACAACAGTCATGATCGAGGTGCTACCAGGTGTTTCATTAAAAAAAAGATCATCCGCATTTGTTTGCTTTATCAAAATTTGTTTTATGGAATAGTAAGAATCCAATTCATTTGTTTCGATAAATAATGAAACCTTTTCCTTTGGCTTTACATTGTTTTTATTTTTTGCATCGCGTACAGCGCTAATGATGTTTTTTAATTTATCGGCGAGTTTTAATATTTCAACATCGGCTTCCTGAACCGGCGCAAATTGTTTTACCATCAGGTCATCATTTCTTTCCTTCAGTAAATGATAAATTTCTTCAGTAATGAAAGGCATGAACGGGTGCAGCATTTGTAAAAGATGATCAAAAAAAGAAACCGCCTTATCATAAACTTTTTGATCTATAGCCGTTCCAAATTCCGGTTTGATCCATTCTAAAAACCAGCTGCAGAAATCATCCCAGATGAGAGAATAAATTGTTTTCAATGCTTCGCTTAAACGAAACTGGCTCATGAGAATTTCTACTTCATTGCGCGCTTCATTCAAACGGTTCTCGAACCAATTAATAGCAAACACTTCACCGCCTTCACTTTCGTCCGGTTTGCCTTCTGCATCCTGCTTTTTGCCTTCCTCCCACATTTTCAACAACTTCATGGCATTCCACAATTTATTATTGAAGAATTTTCCCTGCTCCAGGCTGCTTTCATCAAACAATAAATCATTTCCTGCCGGTGCTGAAATCATAATTCCAAAACGAACCGCATCGGCTCCGTATTCATGAATAAGCGTTAAAAGATCAGGACTGTTGCCCAAACTCTTGCTCATTTTTCTTCCCATTTTATCGCGGACCATTCCCGTAAAATACACATCACTAAAAGGTTTTTCATGCATGTATTCCATGCCGGCCATGATCATCCGCGCCACCCAGAAAAAAATAATATCCTGACCGGTTACCAAAACAGAAGTCGGATAATAATAATTGATGTCTTTGTTATTCGGCTCCGTAATTCCGTGAAAAACCTCTATTGGCCAAAGCCACGAAGAAAACCAGGTATCCAGAACGTCTTCATCGCGCTTCAATTGAACATCGCTTGTTGCATATTGTTCACTGTAAATGTTGTTGGCTTCAATTTCATTTTCTGCAACCACAAATCTACCTTCCTGATCATACCATGCGGGAATTTGTTGTCCCCACCAAAGCTGCCTGCTGATGCACCAGTCCTTTACATTCTCAAGCCAATATTTATACGTGGCATTAAATTTTTCGTTTGGATAAATTTGGATTTTTCCGGATGAAACTTCTTCTAATGCAGGCGCAGCAAGGTCTTTCATCTTCACAAACCATTGGGTAGAAATCTTTGGTTCTGCTACTACGTTCGTCCGCTGGCTGTAGCCAAGCCTTGTGGTATATTCTTCTTCTTTTACCAACAAACCTTTTTCTCTTAATTCTTCCACGATTTTTTTTCGTGCTGCAAAACGATCTTCACCTATAAAAATCTGTGCTGCATCACTCAATGTACCATCTTCATTCAAAGTGTCAATTACAGGAAGATTATATTTTAAACCGATATTAAAATCATTGATGTCATGTGCCGGAGTAATTTTTAAAACACCGGTACCAAAATCTTTGTCAACATACTCATCAAAAATCACCGGTACTTCTTTATCGATCAAAGGAACAATTACACTTTTTCCTTTTAAATTTTGATAACGTTCATCATTCGGATTGGCACAAACTGCCACATCACCCATGATGGTTTCGGGCCTTTGTGTAGCAATAACAATAAACTCTTCTGGCTCGTCTTCTTTCGAAGCATCATGCGCAACCTTATATTTCACATAATACAACTTGCCCGTCACATCTTTATATTCCACTTCTTCATCACTCAAAGCTGTTTTGGCCGCCGGATCCCAGTTGATCATTCTTGCGCCACGATAGATCAATCCTTTTTTATACAGATCCACAAACACTTTGATCACCGCTTTATAATAATGATCGTCCATTGTAAATGAAACCCTGTCCCAATCAACACTGCAACCCAATCTTTCAATTTGGTTGTAAATAATATTTCCATATTTCTCTTTCCATTCAAAAGCATATTTCAAAAATTCTTCCCTTGATAAATCATTTTTATCAATTCCTTTTTCTCTTTTCAGCATCTCCACCACTTTCGCTTCAGTGGCAATTGAAGCGTGATCACTTCCCGGAACCCAGCAGGCGTTGAAACCGCTCATGCGTGCTTTCCTGATTAAAATATCCTGAACAGTTTCATTTAGCGTATGGCCCATATGCAGTACACCTGTCACATTTGGCGGCGGTATTACAATAGTGAATGGCAATCGCTCGTCTGGTTCACTTTTAAAATAGTTTTGCGCCATCCAGCGTTTGTACCACTTTTCTTCCACAGTTCCGGGAATATAATTCTTACTTAATTCCATATTATTTCTAAAAAAATTTATAGCCTGCAAATGTAATACAAACATGGTTTAGTACCTTGCTAATGGAATTAGCAAAACCCTATTTTTAATTACTCTTGTTATACGCAATTGTTGATATTGAAACTACCGGCGGCTATGCTGCAAGCAATGGCATCACCGAAATCGCCGTTTTTATAACTGATGGAACACGCGTTCGCACTGAGTTTCACACTTTGCTCAACCCCTATTATACTATTCCGCGTTATGTCGAATCACTCACCGGAATCACCAATGAAATGGTAGAATATGAGCGGGATTTTAAAAGCATCGCTGATGAACTTTACGAATTATTACATGATAAAATTTTCGTGGCGCACAATGTAAATTTTGATTATTCATTTATCACTTATCATTTGTCAAAATGCGGATACGAGCTGAATTGCAAAAAATTATGTACCATTCGCCTGGGGCGAAAAATAATTCCCGAATTAAGAGGCTATGGTTTGGAAAAGATCTGCAACCATCTTGGAATTCCAATAGAGGAAAGACACCGTGCAAAGGGAGATGCTGAGGCAACTGTCAAATTGTTTCATCATTTATTAGAATGTGATACGAACGGTCATGTACAAACGATGCTGAAATCGGGCAGTAAAGAGCAATTTCTTCCTCCCAATATTCCTGCTGTTGAAATAAAAAAATTACCGGCGCATCCGGGTGTTTATTATTTCCATGATAAAAAAGGAAAGGTAATTTATGTGGGCAAAGCCAAGAATTTGTGCAAAAGAGTAAATAGCCATTTTTCCAACAATAAAGCCAACAAGCAAAAGCAGGAATTTTTGAAAAAAATTTATCACGTCTCTTACCAGGAAACGGCTACAGAATTGATGGCTTTTATTTTAGAAAGTATCGAGATAAAAAAATTGTGGCCTGAGCAAAACCGCAGCCAAAAAAGGTTTGAGCAGGTCTATGGAATGTATTCATTTGAAGACAGCAAAGGATATTTAAGATTATGTATCGAAAAAAAGAAGAAGAATATTAAGGCATTATACACTTTTAATTTGCTGGTGGAAGGTTACAATTTGCTTCGCAAACTGGTGGATGAATATCAGCTTTGTCCGAAACTTTGTTTTCTTCAATCTTCAACAATTATCTGCCAGTCATTTGCAGAAAAAAAATGTAAAGGAGCCTGTGAACAAAAAGAATCTGCAGAGGAATATAATCAAAGAGTGTTGGAATGCATTAGCTTTCTTGAAATGCAGCTACCAACTTTTGCACTCGTCGATGATGGATTACATGAAGATCAGCAAAGTTGTATTTTAATTGAAAATGGAAAATTTTATGGAATGGGATATTTACCTTCTGAAATAAACAGGTATGAGATTGATGACTTAAAAAATTATTTGACTCCCTACACAGAAAATGATTACATCCGCGGATTGATTTTGCATCATGCGGAGAGATATCCTTACAAAGTAAATGAGCTAATGTGCTGATTTGAAAATCTGTTCATCAAGAATATGAATTGACAATATTTCTTTGTTGGCTGTTGCTTTTAGAACGTTTAAATCTGATTGCACAGGCTAATTTGAAACCAAATATCTTCTTACGTTAGCTTTTTCAATAGACCCACAAATTCTTTACGCGAAATAAATTCTGCTCCCATACTCTCAAGATGAGATGTATAAACCTGGCAATCGATCAACTCAATTCCGTTCTTTTGTAATACCTGCACCCAATTTATCAATGCATATTTGCTTGCGTTGCTTTTATTGGAAAACATACTTTCTCCAAAGAAAACTTTTCCGATCAACACTCCATAAAGCCCGCCAACCAATTCATTATTTTGCCAGGCCTCAGCACTGTGAGCAAAACCTTTTTCAAATAAATTATTATAAGATTCTTCGATTTCGTCACTGATCCAGGTGCCCGGATCGCCAACTCTTTTTGCTGTCCTGCAATTTTTAATTACTTGTGCAAAAGCCTTGTCAACATTGAATTTGAAGAGATGTTTGTTTAAAACATTTCTCATACTGTGACTTATTCTTATTTTATCGGGGAAAAGTACAAATCGCGGATCGGGGCTATACCATTGAATAATTTCATCAGGGTTGTACCAGGGAAAAATTCCTTTTTTATAAGCGTTGATTAAAGTGCCGAAAGAGAGGTTGCCACCAACAGCAACAAGCCCGTATTCATTTGCAGAATTTACATCTGGAAAATCATACACAACTGCTCCATCCAATATTTGGGAATTAAAGATTAATAAATTGAGGACAATTACCTTTCCGAAAGTTCTTCTACTGTAGCACCAATGCCGCGTTCTGTAATGGCGTCACACATCGGTTTCAAAGTATGATAAGAGCCTTCTTTTACTGCATATTTGCCTTTAGTATGAATGATCATCGCCGATTGTTCCGCCTGTTCTGCCGTATGGCCGCAAATATCAATCAGTGTTTCAATCACCCAATCAAAAGTATTTACTTCGTCATTCCACACGATCAATTGGCAATTGTTTCCATCATCAACGATCAAGTCTGCCTGATCTTCCTCAATGCTAAATGGTTTCGTAGTATTCATAATTAGATTCTGACGCAAAATTACAATATAAAAAAGGCAATTGCAGCCTGCATGTATCCATCCTAAAATAAAGTGCAAAAAATAACGTTTCCATTAAAATATATATTCGGTTTTTTTGTTTGTTTATTGAATGAATCATAAAAAACATGCGAATTTTTTCTTTAAAATGGCATTAATCTTGAACAATATAGTTATCCTTTAAAAACTTCGTTTCTTTGACAAGATTATTGACAAAATGACAATGAGTAAAACATTATATGAATAAAAATTATTTCCTTGATGCATCGGAAGATGAGATGGAATTCATGCCCATGATTCCTTTACATGAAGACAATGATGCAAACGATGAACAACTGATTCCTGCTGAATTACCACTGCTTCCTTTAAGAAATACGGTACTTTTTCCCGGCGTAGTTATTCCGATTACCGTAGGCCGCGATAAAAGTATAAAAGCGGTAAACGATGCTTATAAGGCTGACAAATTGATAGGTGTAATCTCCCAAAAAGACAGCCAGGTAGAAGAGCCAACTGTGAGCGATTTGGTAAATATCGGAACTGTTGCAAAAATCCTGAAGCAAATTAAAATGCCGGACGGTGGAACAACCGTTATCATCCAGGGCAAAAGAAGATTTAAAATAGATGAGATCACTTCTGAAGACCCATATTTTAAAGCAAAAATCACCGTACTTCCTGATGAAGAATTAAAAGAAGATAAAGATTTCGACGCGATGGTTTCTTCGATAAAAGAACTTTCCGGACAGATCATTCAGCTTTCTCCGAATATGCCTTCAGAGGCAACAATTATTTTGAAAAATATCGAAAATCCGGCGTTTTTGATTCATTTCGTAAGCAGCAACCTGAACAGCAATGTTATTGAAAAACAAAAGCTTTTGGAAATTCAAAATATTAAAGCAAGAGCTGAAGTATTGTTGAATTTATTGCAAACAGAATTGCAATACGCAGAATTAAAAAATAAAGTAACCAATAAAACCCGCGCTGAGCTTGACAAGCAACAGAAAGATTATTTTTTGCAGCAACAATTAAAAGCCATCAAAGAAGAATTGGGTGGCGATAATGTGGCAGAGGTGAAAGAGATGCAGAAAAAAGCCGAAACCAAAAAATGGCCGGAAGCTGCGAAAGATATGTTTAATAAAGGCGTGGAAAAACTTGAGAGAATGCATCCCTCAACGCCTGATTATTCGGTTATTTATAATCACCTCGATTTGATGCTCGATTTGCCCTGGGAAGATTATACAAAAGATCAGTATGATTTTAAGAAGGCAAAAAAAATTCTTGATCACGATCATTATGGAATGGAAAAGATCAAACAAAGGATTTTGGAATACCTGGCCGTTTTAAAACTAAAAGGCGATATGAAAAGCCCGATCCTTTGTTTTGTAGGTCCTCCGGGGATTGGGAAAACTTCCCTTGGAAAAAGTATAGCAAACGCGATCAACAGAAAATATGTAAGAGTGAGCCTTGGTGGCCTGCATGATGAAAGCGAGATTCGCGGGCATCGTAAGACGTATATCGGCGCCATGCCAGGAAGAATTTTACAGTCCATCCGCAAAATAAAATCCTCTAATCCGGTGATGATCCTGGATGAAATAGATAAAGTTGGAACTGATTTTCGTGGTGATCCTTCTTCCGCATTATTGGAAGTGTTGGATCCGGAGCAAAACTATAATTTTTACGATAATTATCTCGAGCTTGAATACGATTTGAGTAAAGTACTTTTTATTGCGACAGCAAATAATTTACAAAATATTCAACCGGCCCTTCGCGATCGTTTGGAAATAATAGACCTCAGCGGTTATGCTATTGAAGAAAAAATAGAAATTGCTAAAAGACATTTGTTGCCAAAACAAAAAGAAGCACATGGCTTGAAAGATGTTCGTTTTAAAATAAGCGACACCGTCCTGGAAAAAATCATTGCCGATTTTACACGTGAGAGTGGAGTGCGTGAATTGGACAGGCAACTCGCCAGCGTGATGCGCAACCTTGCCAG
>JBQCFI010000434.1:0-6470 GCA_051959325.1 Ginsengibacter sp.
CCGGCAATTACCCTGCTTCCTAAATAAGGACAGTTGAAACGGCTGCCTTCAGAATCACTAAAAGCAATCAACTCGATATGAAAAGGGAACGAAATATTTTTAGAAATGAGATTTTCCAAAAGATCAATTCCTGTTACAATTCCCAAAACACCTTCATATTTACCACTATGAATTGGTGTGTCAAAATGCGATCCAATGAGGAAAGTTTTTGCAGCAGGATTTTTGCTTTTTAATTTTCCCCTGATGTTTCCGATATTATCAATGCATGTTTCCAATCCTGCTTCACGCATCCATGAAGCAATTTTATTACTGCAAGCTAAAAAAGACGCTGTACCAAAAAGTCTTGTAATGCCCTGTTCATCATCACTGTAAGCGGAAAGTTCGTTTATTCTTTCATTTACAAGTAAAGCTCTTTCTGAATAATTTTTCATGTTAATTTAAAACTGACCACAAGAATTATAAGCGCCACTTGTGATATTTTTTGTGCGAAGTAAATGAATTTTTATTATGTCAAAACGATTCCTTTGCTCATAAAAATATTTGAACAATAAATCGGAGGCAAAAAAAAGATGAGGTTTATTAAGTTCCTGTGACGGCATTTCTCAGAAGAAAATTATGATGATGAAGAAAATTATTTTTTTAAAAATAGGAATTAAGATTATTTCTTTCTTTGCTATCGCAAAGCATTTCATTTGCATAAAAAATTCATAATCCTTGCAAATACTTTCTTTCAATTGCAACGAAACGATATTTTTGAAGGTCAATAAAAGTATGCGCGTGAAACCGGTCATTCTTCTTCCTGCTTTTTTATTTTTGGCTTTGTTTGCCGGCGCTCAAAACGCCTGTACCACACTCGGACAAAATCCGGCAACCGCTTTTCCTGTTTGTGGCACGAGTGTCTTTGCACAAACAACAGTTCCTTATTGCGGCGGCAGGCGGATTCCCGGACCTTGCGCCTCAACTGACAGCCTTACCGATACGAATCCTTTCTGGTATAAGTTCACATGCTTTTCACCGGGAACATTGGGATTTTTAATTAAGCCGGATGATCTTGGAGATGATTACGACTGGCAGTTGTTTGACATTACCGGCCACGATCCCAACGATGTTTATACAGATAAATCTTTGTTTGTTTCCTGCAACTGGTCCGGGAATACAGGGCTTACCGGCGCATCGTCTGCCGGACGTTCCTTAAACAATTGTGCGGGCACCTCCTATCCTACTTTTAGTTCAATGCCTACTCTAAAATTGAATCATGATTATCTTTTACTGGTGAGTCATTTTACAAAATTTAAACCCGGCCAGGCAGGCTATCAACTTAGCTTTGGAGGCGGCACTGCAAGTATTACAGATACGATTCCCCCAGCTTTAAAAAATCTGAGTTCTTCATGCGATGCTACCAAATTATACATCAAACTGAATAAGAAAATGAAATGTAGCAGCCTTGCTTTAGATGGAAGTGATTTTTCGATTTCACCGGCAGTTGTAAAAATCAATTCTGCAACGGCTTTTTGCAATGGCTTTGATATGGATTCTGTGGAATTAAATTTAAACGGCCGTCTTCCCGTGGGTAATTATACAATTTCTGCAAAAAACGGAACCGATGGCAATACACTTTTTGATAACTGTGGAAGAAATATTCCGGTTGGAAATTCTTTGCCTTTAAATATTTTGCCTTTGGCTCCTACGCCAATGGATAGCATGGTTCCTGTAAAATGTGCTCCGCAATCTTTACAATTAGTTTTTAGAAAGAATATTCTTTGTAATTCTGTAGCGCCCGACGGCAGTGATTTTATGATAGACGGTCCATTTCCTGCGAATGTATTAAGCGCAACAATAAATTGCCTAAACAACGTAACAAAAAGCATTACGGTAAATTTATCATCGCCAATTGTAAATGCAGGAACTTACCGAATAATATTAAAAACCGGCAATGATGGAAATACAATTATTGATGAATGTTCAGAACAAACTCCAGTGGGCTCAGCATTGAGTTTTAATGTAAAAGATACGGTGTCAGCCGATTTTTCTTACCAGATTTCTCAGGGTTGTAAACAGGATACCGTGCAATTCATGCATGACGCAAAACACGAGGTAAATCAATGGTTCTGGCAATTGGATTACAATGGAAGCAGTAATTTGCAAAACCCTGTTTCTTATTTCAATTCCTTTGGAACCAAACAAATTATTTTATCCGTTTCCAATGGGTTTTGCAGTGATACGGTCACCAAAAACATTATCCTGGATAATGAATTAAAAGCCGCTTTTGAAACGAATAATATTTTATGCCCCGAAGACACTGCCGTTTTTAAAAATACCAGTATTGGTAATATAGTTTCATACGATTGGAATTTTCAGAATGGAAATTTCAGTGCCGATGCAAATCCTCTTCCTCAAAAATACCCGGTTTTGCTGGCTGAAAAGAACTACCCGGTAATGCTTGTCGTTAAGAACAATCTCGGTTGTTATGATACGGCTGTAAATAATATCCGCGTATTGAAAAGCTGTTATATTGCGGTTCCGAACGCGTTTACCCCTAACGGTGATGGCCTAAACGATTTTCTTTATCCACTGAATGCTTTCAAAGCTGACAATTTAGAATTTAAAGTTTATAACCGTTTAGGCCAGTTGGTTTTTCAATCAAAAGATTGGACTCAAAAATGGGATGGAACGGTGAAAGGCGATCCCCAGGATGCTGGTATTTACGTGTGGACTTTAAAATACATCCTGCGCGATACCGGCAAACACATTTTCATGAAAGGCTCAACTGTTTTGATCAGATAAGGCTTTACCAAAATCTACGGTTGAATGATTTTCGGTAATTCCCTGGTGTTTGCTCACGTTAATTTCCTCTTGTGCTACCTTCTTGTCTGTATGATAAGTAATACCAAATACAAACAAGAAAGGAATGAATAAACCGATGGCTAATACTTTAGCGGAATAAATTACCTGGTTTGCAATTTCAAGAATATCTCCTGATTTGTTGCTGAATGTTGTTTTCATTTTGATTTTGTTTTAATTGTTTTCAGTTTCAATTACATAACAAAGATATTGTTTTAAGTAAGTACTATGCAAAACATAGTACATGAAAATGCATATTTGCTATATAAAAGGCGGAAAACAAATCTGAATGGCAAAGAGATACAAATACTTTGTGGTTATTTTAAACAATTACAGATTATATTCGCAGGAAACGCAATACTGCATTTACTTTTATTTAAATTCATAACTATTTGATGATGAGTTTGCAATTTTCAAATACTCCAATCGGAAGACTAAGAATCACTGGAATTGCTGAAGGAATTTCGTTTCTTACCCTTTTATTTATTGCTATGCCGATAAAATACCTGGCAGGAAATCCTGAAGTAGTTTGGTATGTTGGATGGGTACACGGATTACTTTTTATGCTTTATATTCTTGCACTGATCAATGTAAAAATAAACCTGGAATGGAAATTCCCAAAAACGCTGGTTGCATTTCTGGCTTCTTTGATTCCCTTTGGTACTTTTATTTTGGATAGATCCTTACGAAAAGAAGAAATGAAACTCCGGGCACAGAAAATAATGCAAGAGTCAAAAACCGTAGAAACATTTTAACTTACTTCTTCAAAAAAAGGTGTTGAAATTTCTTTGAATCGTATTAAAAGGAATGCGGAAAGTGCAATTCGCTTTTATAGCCATTTTTGATTTAATCCGTAAGTTTCATAAATTATCCATCTGATTCCTTCCAACTCCTGCTTTTTCATTCTTTTCTTTTACTTTTATTTCTATTTTATAAAAAGTAGCGCAACGGATTGTTCCTTTTGCGCTGTTCCTCAAAAAATATTTTATGAAGAAATCTTTATCATGTTTATTGGTACTTGTTTTTTTTATTAATGCAAAAATCTTTCCGCAACAATATGAAATCAGCTCTCCTGATGGCCATCTTATCATGAAAATTGAAAATGGAAAATCTCTACATTTTTCTTTGATAAAAAATAACCAAATTATAGTGCCTTCTGTAGAAGTCGCTATGGAATTGCAACAAGGAAATATACCGGCAGAAAAAGATAAAATAACAAAGGCAGTAAAGCAACAAATAACTCAAAATATTATTCCGGTTGTTGCGATAAAAAATTCCACTATTAAAGATGACTATCGTCAATTGACATTACAATTTAAAAGTAAATACAGCGTGGTATTTCGCGTTTACAATGATGCGTTCGCCTATCGTTTTGAAACGAATTATCCAGATAGCATTACGGTAATGAATGAACGTTTTAATGTCTCTCTGCCCGAAAATTCATCTGCGTGGTTTGCTTTTGCGCACCGTTGGATGAATAGTTATGAACACATTTATCAGAAACAACCGATAGATAGTTTGGGGAAAAATAAAACGGCCCAACTTCCTTTGTTGTTGGACCTCAATGATCATGGGAAAATCCTGGTAACAGAAAGTGACCTGTACGATTATCCAGGGTTATATTTTACCGGAAATAACCGAAACGATTTACAATCTGTTTTTCCACCTGCAGTTAAAGCAGAAAAGAAAAATGATCCCACAAAAAACTGGGGCTGGGACCGCACTTTTGTTCCGGAAAGTGTGTTTGATTATATCGCTCATACCAAAGGCACCCGCACTTTTCCGTGGCGAATTTTTGCAATTGCTGATCGTGATGAACAATTATTAAATAATGAAATTGTTTATAAACTTGCTGAGCCGACACGCCTCAAGAATACAAATTGGATAAAGCCGGGCCAGGTAGCCTGGGACTGGTGGAATAATTGGAACGTAACTGGAGTGAATTTCCGCGCCGGAGTAAACACCGAGACCTATAAATATTATATTGATTTTGCTTCACGAAATCATATTCCTTACATCATCATGGATGAGGGCTGGTATAAATTGGGAAATATGACGGAACGCGTTCCCGGCGTGGATGTAAAAGCAATAGCAGATTATGGAAAACAAAAGAATGTGGGAGTGATTCTGTGGTGTGTCTGGCGCACATTAGACAATCAAATGAAGGAAGCAATGGACCTTTTTGACCAATGGGGCGTAAAAGGAATTAAAGTAGATTTTATGGATCGCGACGATCAGGCAGTAGTCAATTTTTATTGGAAATGCGCTGAAGCTGCTGCCGCGCATCATTTGCTCGTGGATTATCATGGTGCTCACAAACCTGCCGGAATCCAACGCACTTATCCGAACGTCGTGAACTTTGAAGGAGTTCCGGGTCTGGAACAGGACAAGTGGACGGATTCTTTGACCACACCGTGGATGGCAGTTACATTGCCTTACATCCGCATGTTTGCCGGCCCGATGGATTATACTCCTGGAGCGATGAGAAATGCGCAACAAAAAGATTTTGCGCCAATTAATGATAATCCGATGAGCCTTGGAACCCGCTGTCAGCAATTGGCGATGTATGTAATTTTTGATGCGCCGTTGCAAATGCTTGCTGATAATCCTACCACTTATGAAAAAGAAAAAGAGTCTTTGGATTTCATCACCAAAGTGCCAACAACCTGGGATGAAACAATTCCGCTGGATGGAAAAGTGGGAGATTATGTAGCACTTGCGAGAAGAAAAGGAAATGAATATTTTGCCGCGGCAATGAATAATTGGAAGCCACGCGATATTACCCTTGCTTTTTCTTTTTTACCGGAAGGAACATTTCATATTTCCATTTTTGAAGACGGAATCAACGCGGACAGAAACGGGACTGATTACAAAAAAATCGAAAAGACTGTTTCAAAAAATGACCAAATAAAAATTCATTTAGCGCCCGGCGGAGGATGGGCAGCAAGGATATATAAATAAGAATAAACAAAGCAAAACGGCTTTCAGTAAATGAACAAATACAGTGGATTTATATTTTACGAGGTGTATAATAATTTGTAATTCTATCATATTGCCTTACAGAACATACTCAGTTGAACCTTCCGGAAAAAAGCTATCATGGCATTAGAATAAGTTGGAACCACTTTTGTGATAAAAATTATTTTAAATCACGAAATAATAACTCAGTCATGAACAGCACCTTGGAAAAATTAAAAGATGTGAAATCTGATTGTTGTGTAACGATTCAATTGCAGACTCATCGCACACCTCCCGGAAATCAAAAAGATAATATCGAATTAAAAAACCTGGTAAGAGAAGTAGAAAAGCGGTTAATGACTGAGTGCGACAAGGAAAAAGCATCCGTGATCATTGATAAAATAAATAAGCTCGCTTCGGATATTGATTACCGCTTTAACCTCGAAAGTCTCATACTTTTTATAAGTGAAGATGTTGCAGAATACACCCGCATGCCAATCCACATTCAACAAAATAAAGTAACGATTGGTAAAACTTTCGCGACAAGGGATTTAATAAGGGCGCTTCACCAGGAACTGCATTATTATATTTTAGTGCTCAGCCGGGATAAAGCGAGATTAATAGAAGCGATAGCCGACAAAGAAGTGGCCGAAATCACCGATGGTTTTCCT
>JBQCFI010000435.1:0-5612 GCA_051959325.1 Ginsengibacter sp.
GTGACCAAAAAAGCCATCACCGCAGTATTAAGTGTATTTAATAAAAACCCCTGTAGGGCTATTTTTGCTTGATCGCTGATTTTTAATGGAGGAAGTGCAAAATCTTCCGGATGAAAATGGACTTTTTTAAAGAAAATATAATAAACGCCCATACTGATCAGAAAAGCACTTCCGGCAATGCCGATCTGCACTTTAAAATCAAGCAACGTAGTAACCAGTTCCGAAAAAAGATTGCTTAAGACCACCAGCAAAAAATCGCTGATCCATACTCCAATCACAAAGCTAAAACCACCGGCGCGCCCATTATTGATGCTTTGTTTGATCACGGTAAATATGACCGGCCCTACTGATATTACAAGCAACAATCCCATTGCCAATCCTTTCAGTATTGCTTCAATGATATCTACCATTTTTCAGATAAAATGTTTTAATTTTTAAATAAAAAGGAAGCAGTTTAAAAAATTAAAGATAGTAAAAGAAGATTTATTGAGATAAATAAATCAGGCGCGGGCTTGCTTTAAAAATTTTTGCCACTCATCGAGCATTTTGCCTTTTAAAACACGCGGAAATTTATGCTGGCCGCCTACTTTGCCCTTGTAGCGCATAAAATCCATAAAAGTCTCTTCACTTAATACATCCACAAAAATTTCTTTCAAAGCATGATTTCGTTCTACTTCATAATCGTCATTCAACTCTTTCAGCCTTTTATCAATCAATACTTTTAGGGTTTCTGAATTTACATGATCATCGGTTGCAATATACCAATGATGCGCAAAAAAATTGCCGTGAGGAACGCCGGCAACCGTAAATTCACCAATAGAAATATTAAGCTCTTCACTCACGAGGTTAATTGCTTTATTCATATTGTCTACACTCAAATGCTCGCCTACAAGACAAAAAAAATGTCGGGTTCGTCCGGTAATAACGATCTCAAATTTTTCTACATCTACACCCTGGACTGTATCACCGATAAGATAACGCCAGGTTCCCGCATTGGTACTAATCAGAATTGCATAATTTTTATTTTTCTCAACTTCATGAACCATCAATGTTTGTGGATTTTCCACCATATTCCCATCAATATCAAAATTATTCTGGTCGAAAGGAACAAACTCAAAAAAAATATTATTATTCGTTGCCAGTCGCATTCCATTAGCATGTTGGCGGTTTTGATATGCCAAAAATCCTTCACTTGCCAGGTAAGTTTCGATATAAGTAATGGGTTTGCCCAAGAGCTTATTAAAGCCTTTTTTGTAGGGCTCCAAAGCCACGCCGCCATGAACATAAAAAGCAAGATTTGGCCATATCTCATGAATGTTTTTTAGATTATAACGGGCAATCACTTTTTCCATACACAACTGAACCCACGCTGGTACGCCAACTAAAAAGGCGATATCCCATTCCGGAGCTTTTTCGACAATTTCTTCCAGCTTTTTTGACCAGTCTTTTTCTTTTGCAATTTTTTTTCCCGGCTTATACATTCCCTGGAACCAGAAAGGAATATTTTTAGCCTGGATACCGCTCAAATCGCCGGCATAATAAGTCGTGCTTTTTTGTAAATGTGTGCTTCCGCCAAGCATGAGCCAGCCTTTTCCCACATACTTTTTTGGTACATTATTATACGATGCAAGACTAATGAGTTGGCGGAAACTGGTAAGAGTATTCGCACGAATTAATTCTTTGGTAATAGGAATGTATTTGCTCGAAGCTTCACTGGTGCCGCTGCTTAAAGCAAAAAATTTGATAATTCCAGGCCAACAAACATCCGGCTTGCCATCCAGTGCCTTGAACCACCATTCCCTGAAAATCTTGTCATAATTAAAAGTAGGTACTACGCGTTGAAAATTTTTTCCGGGGTGTTTACTTAAAAGGATCTGATCAAAAAGATATTGTTGGCCAAATTCAGTAAAACGCGCTCTTTTTAATAATTTTTTTAAAACCTTTAGTTGTTGTCTTTTTGGAGAACTTGCAGGAAGTCGCAATGCGCGGTAAAATGATCTTGGAAATTTAATATCAATAAATGCCATTCCTTAATAAGTTGTTGACAGCCACAAATTTAATGAATAGTTAATCTAAGTCAGCTATTAATTATAAACGGTTTTAAAAATAAAGCAGTGAATTTTTTTGCAAAACTGCTACTTTTAAATGAATTTGTTTTGTGAAATTTTATTTAAAGGCCTATTGCATCAAAATCAGTTTAATTTTATTGTCAAAAAAGTGAATTTTAAATATAGATAAAAAATTTGTCTTAATTTTATCCGCTTGGATTTAAATTTGTTCATAAGTGCTATCCAGAATCCGGATGTAAGTAACTGAAATTTTTTTAAACAATTATAATCTTAAATGTATAATCACATCTGGAAAAAATATTTGCCAATTATCAAAATTTTATTGAAAAAGTCTTTAAACGAAGAGCAGGTTCTTGACCTGAACAGGATAGATTTTGAAAGAGCCGGCACTGCCCGCAAGGCCGGTTATAAGTTTAAAATTGAATTCATTGATGGCAAAGTTGGCAACGTGATCAGTGGATCGACGTTAGCAATGCATTTGGCCCAGGTGATTATGGAAGAAGATTCAGTAAAAGAAATTTTAAATCAGCATAATTTTCAGGTGAATTTGAATACACGTTTTCAACTGATCATTAAAAATCTTCCAAAATAATACTGCAGTGGAGGAATAAATACTGTGTTTTTAATCCCACTTTTTATTTTTTCAAAAAACATGAAGTTATAATTTTTGATAACTTTTTTTGTATCTTACCATCAAATTTCGCATTGAAGCATTCAAGTCAATCATGTGAAATTCAATGGGAATTATAAGGACAATTTGAATCTTAAATCAGGAAAGGGAACTGATAGATGACGCCATCAAATTGTTCTTTGCGTTCTATTTTTAAAAAATTTTATGTTAGTCAAAACTTTTGGAAGCGCTGTTTATGGGGTAGAAGCAATCACAATTACCGTAGAAGTAAATGTGAGTACCGGAAAATTCACTTCAATTGTTGGTCTGGCAGATAACGCAGTAAAAGAAAGCCTGGAGCGGATGGAAAGCGCCATCAAGGCCAATGGTTATCATTTTCCCCGCACAAAAGTAGTTGTAAATCTGGCGCCTGCAGATATTCGCAAAAGCGGTACTGCCTTCGATTTGCCAATTGCGATGGGCACATTGGGCGCAAGTGAACAATTGGAAAATGCAGAAAAATTAATCGATTATGTAATCATGGGTGAACTAAGCCTGGATGGGTTTGTTCGCCCGATCAAAGGCGCTTTACCCATTGCAATACAAGCCCGGAAAGAAGGTTTTAAAGGATAAATTCTTCCAAAAGAAAATGCACGTGAAGCGGCAATGGTAAATAACTTGCGTGTTTATGGGGTCAGTCACATCAAAGACGTTATTGATTTTTTCATAGATGAGAATTCAATTCAGCCGATGATTGTCAATACGCGTGAAGAATTTGCACAGGCGCAAAGTGATTTTGAAATAGATTTTTGCGATGTTAAAGGTCAGGAAAATATCAAGCGCGCTTTGGAAATAGCGGCGGCAGGTGGACACAATGCAATCTTAATAGGTCCGCCCGGTGCGGGTAAAACGATGCTGGCAAAGCGTTTGCCGACGATTCTACCACCACTAACATTACAGGAAGCGCTGGAAACCACAAAAATTCATAGCGTCGCAGGCAAACTTCCTGAAAATGCCACTCTGATTTCGAAAAGGCCCTTTCGCTCCCCGCATCACACAATTTCGGACGTAGCGCTTGTCGGCGGGGGCGGTTTACCTCAGCCGGGAGAAATTTCTTTGGCACATAATGGTGTTTTATTTTTAGATGAATTGCCGGAATTTAAAAGAACCGTTTTGGAAGTAATGCGCCAACCAATGGAAGAACGAAGAGTTACCATTTCGCGGGCAAAAGTGGCGTTGGATTTTCCTTCCAGTTTTATGTTAATTGCCTCGATGAATCCTTGTCCCTGCGGCTATTACAATCATCCGGATAAAGAATGCAGTTGTCCCGCTGGCTCGGTTCAAAAATATTTGAATAAAATTTCAGGGCCGCTACTTGATAGAATCGATCTACATGTGGAAGTTACCCCGGTCGCTTTCAGTGAATTATCCTCAACTCAGAATTTTGAAAAAAGTGAAAGCATCCGCATTCGCGTAATCCGGGCAAGAGAAATCCAGGCAGAAAGATATAAAGACAATCCGGGGGTGTATTGCAACGCACAAATGAGCAGTAAAATGTTGAAAGAAATTTGTTTGATTTCGCAGGCCGGCTCAAATCTTTTAAAAATAGCGATGGAAAAATTAAACCTTTCGGCACGCGCTTATGACCGTATTTTAAAAGTAAGCAGAACGATTGCAGATCTGGCAGGAAGTGAAGAAATAAAGCCAGAGCACCTGGCTGAAGCGATTCAATACCGGAGTTTGGATAGAGAAGGATGGGCAGGCTGAAATTTAATTAGAGAAATGAGTAAACGAGTTCTTCAATAAAATAATAAATAATCGCAATTTCTGTTTCTCCATAGCCCCAAATTCAGTAAGTTTTGAAAAGCTTCAATCGTTTAATTTTGCCCAATGAAAATTTTATTCTCATATTTAAAACCATATAAATGGTTAATTGCTTTGGCGTTGTTTCTTGCTGCAATGAACCAGGTATTTTCATTATTTGCTCCGTGGATATCGGGTAGAATCCTTGATTTATTTGCAAATCATCCACACGTTTTTCCGGATAAAACTCCAAGAAACCAAACTGAATTTTTTTTCGGAAAGGGGCCGTACCATGGATTGCTCTTTTTTCTGATGTTGTTGATTGGAACAGCAATGGTAAGTCGTATTGCGAAAGCGTTCCAGGATTATTTTGGAAATGTACTTGTTCAGAAATTTGGTGCTACTATTTTTACCGATGGTCTGAAACATAGCATGCGCCTGCCTTACCAGGATTTTGAAGATCAGAGCAGCGGCGAAACTTTGTCAATACTAACGAAAGTCCGCGCAGATACCGAAAAGTTCATCACCAACTTTATAAATGTTTTTTTCATTATTATCGTCAGTATTGTTTTCGTTTCCATTTATGCATTTCAGCTCAATTGGATTATCATGCCCGTATATGTGGTGGGTATCGCCTTTATTGCTATTGTTACGAGTTTGCTTAGCAAAAAAATAAAAATTATTCAAAAAACGATTGTTACAGAAACCAATTCATTAGCAGGTTCTACGACAGAGTCTTTGCGAAATATCGAACTGGTAAAAAGCCTGGGATTAACGAACCAGGAAGTGAACAGGCTGAATAATAACACTTTCAAAATTTTAAATCTTGAATTGCGTAAAGTAAAAAGTATTCGCACTTTAAGTTTTATACAAGGCACGATGGTGAATTTTCTGCAACAGATAATTACTTTCACTCTGTTGTGGTTAATTTTTAAAAATTCAATTACTCCCGGCCAATATTTGTCTTTAACATTTTATAGCTTTTTTCTGTTTGGTCCGATGCAGGAAATTGGAAATATAATTATTTCTTATCGCGAGGCAGAAGCATCTTTGGGAAATTTTCAAAACCTGATGTCTAAATCTCCGGAGACAAAGCCAACGAGTCCGAAAATCATAAAAAACATTGAATC
>JBQCFI010000436.1:0-4454 GCA_051959325.1 Ginsengibacter sp.
CATTTCTTTTTCATTTCCCGGATAATTTTTTTTCAAAAAACCATCTACAAAAGGCGTATGAACTCTTGCAGGGGAAATGCTGTTGCAGCGAATATTATCCTTGATATAATCTTTAGCAACAGACAAAGTCATAGCAGCCACAGCTCCTTTTGCCATTGAGTAAGCAAACCTATCAGCAAGACCCGACCATGCAGCAATAGAAGCCATATTTACGATAGCGCCACCGCCATTTTTTTTCATCAGCGGAACGGAAGAAAACAAACAATTGTAAACGCCTTTCACATTTACATTGACAATTTTGTCAAAATCTTCTTCAGAAGTGTTGTCTGCTTTTCCAATATGCGCAATGCCGGCATTGTTTACCAAAATATCATGCGTTCCTATCGCTTCAAATGTTTGAATTACTTCTTTTTGATTGGCTACATTGCAAGAATAAGCAAATACATTTCCCTCATTCTTTTTGATTTCTTCAACCGTAGATTTTGCACTTTCTTCTGTTAATTCAATAATGTGAACTTCCGCGCCTTGTTTTGCAAACAGAATGGCTATCGCTTTGCCAATGCCGCTGCCAGCGCCGGTTATCACTGCTTTTTTGTTTTTTAAAGAGAACATTTTAACTATTTTATTATTTAATTATTCTTTGCATTTTACCAGTTTATTATTGTGCTTTAAAATGTTGGTAGCAGTAAAGCAACTTTTATCCGGAATTCTATTTCACATTTATAATTCTTCAACAATCTTATACCCTCTCCATCCATACCATGCTACAACAATAAAGCACCCTAACGGTATGGCATATGCGTAATTGATAGAGTAATTATCAGTTATTTTTCCCATAATGAATGGCACCAAAGCTCCGCCAACGATGGACATAATAATAAACGATGAGGCCTTCTTTGTATGATGACCCAAATCTTTAACACCAAGAGCGAAGATGGTCGGAAACATGATGGATTCAAAAAAGAAAACCGCTATTAAAGAATAGACCGAAAATATTCCTTTTCCCCAAACGACCACGACGCATAAAAGGATATTTATAATTGCATACAGCATCAGGAGTTTATTTGGCGCGATGATTTTCATTAATCCGGTTCCCACAAAACGTCCTATTGTAAATAGTATCATTCCTACTCCCAATAGATACGCCGCTTCAGTGTTGTTGATGCCCTTTCCTGGCTCTGTGCAATAATTGATGAATAAGGCCGCCACACCTACTTGAGCTGCCACATAAAAAAATTGGGCAACAATTGCTCCGGTAAAATTTTTATGTTTGAATAAAGGTTTTATATCCAAAGATTTTTCAGAAACCAATTTGCTTTCTTTTATTTCGGGAAGATGGGTTCGAAAAAATAAAAAGGCAATAATTAAAACGATTGCACCAATGATGAGATACACCATTTTTACTGAGTCAAGATTACCGGAATTTTGTTTTCCAAAAAATAAATTTGCTCCGATTATTGGTCCGATAAAAGAACCAACGCCATTAAAACATTGGGAAAGATTTAAACGAAACTCAGAAGATTCTGGTTTTCCTAAAACGGTAACATAAGGATTGGCAGCGGTTTCAAGGCATCCAAGACCCGAAGCCAAAATAAATAAAGCGATTAGAAAAAAATTGAAATTGGATTGTTGTGCAGCAGGATAAAATAAAAATGCGCCGAAAGCATACAACAGCAAACCAAGAATGATTCCTCTTTTATAACCAAATTTATTCATGAAAAAACCAGCGGGCAAAGCGATTAAAAAATACGCGCCAAAATAAGCCGCTTGCAACAACGTTGACCGTGCCGTGGTGATATTTAATGTTTCCTGGAAATGTTTATTTAAAACATCCAATAAGCCATAGGCCGTGCCCCAAAGAAAAAATAAACTCGTAACCAGGATCAGTGGCAGCGTATAATTTTGGGCAGGAATATTTTTAGAAGTTGAAACAGAAACAGGAGTTGTTGATAAGGCCATAAACTGGAGTTTTATAAAAATTAAAGTTCAAAAATTTTATTCATTAAGACCCATTTTTCTCCCGGCTTTGCTTTAGGTAATGCCTGCTGGTATTTCCACATCAATTTTTCCCATTCCTGCACTGTTGGATTTGCGTTGTCCATTGCATTTTTTTTATTAAAAGAAAAACTTTCATCGGTTTCCATGATCATAAAAAGACGGTTGAAAACACGATAAATTTCAAGGCTTGTAATTCCGGAATCCTTAATAGAATTAATCACCTGTGGCCACACATGCTGATGTTGTTTTTCGTATTCAGCAATTAAATTTTCATCCTCTTTTAGATCAAGCGCTAAGCAATATTTCATTTATGTAAATTAGATTATTGAAAAGAATATACCTATTGCAATATTATCTTTCTCTTGCATTATATTATCTTTATCCCCCCAAAAGTTGTTATGAAAGTTCTTCAGACAGAAATAAGTCCACACATCAATAGTTATCTTTCCTTGATTGAAAGAGATGAAGCTTTTTTTAAAGCGCCGTTTCATTTCCATCCGGAGATGGAATTGGTGTATATTCTTGAAAGCTTTGGCAAAAGAATTATTGGCGATAATATCGAGCCCTTTGTTGAAGGTGATATGGTTTTTATTGGTAGTAATCTGCCTCATGTGTGGATGAATGATGAAGTATTTTATAATGGTATTCCCGATTTAAAAGCAAAAGCAATCGTCCTTTATTTTAATAAGAATATTTTCAGCCCTGCTTTTTATGAAATGAAAGAAGCATTTAGAATAAATGAATTTTTTCAAAATGCAGAAAAAGGAATGCGCATACATGGTGACACAAAAGAAATTGTTGCACAGAAATTTACGGGCCTTTTACAAAAAAAGGATTTTGAAAAGATGGTCGGACTACTTGAAATTCTCCATCTGCTTTCTCTCTCAAAAGACATTAGCTTTATTACAAGTGATGGATATCACGCGCAGCTAAAACATACTGAGACCGATCGTTTGTCAGCCGTTTATAAATATGTGCAGGAGCATTTCAAAGAAAATATCAGCCTTGGAACCATTGCCAATATTTCCAATCTTACACCGCAATCTTTTTGCCGGCTTTTTAAGAAAAGAACCGGGAAAAATTTTGTTGAATACCTGAACGAAGTTCGCGTTGCAGCTGCCTGCAAATATTTGTTAGACACTGATTGGAGCATTTCTGAAATTGCCTATAATTGTGGCTATAAAACTGTTTCTAATTTTAATAAACTATTTAAAAGCATTACGGGAACAAGCCCGAAAATTTACCGGACAAATGCAGATGTGTTGATTAGCAATTAGCTAATGTGCTAAATTCATTAATTTCAAAATGTCAAGATTAAAGATTTCCTGTAAATGAAAATTCCCATTATTTGTTTGCCTGTTGATCTTAACACTTCTAAACCTTCTATTACTAAAGCCATTAATAGTTCTGGAGAATATTTCAATCTGCACGCTGTTTTATTTCAAATTCTCCGTTTAGCTTAATATCTTCAGAAGACGCGCCGACCATTACTTTGAAGGTTCCGGGCTCTACCACAAAATGCATATCGCGATTCCAGATAGAAAGATCATCCGGCGTTAAAGTAAAGTTTACTGTTTTCGTTTCGCCTGCATGCAAATGAACTCTTTCAAAACCCCGCAATTGCTTTTCATAAGTTGTAACAGTTGTTACTTTTTCATGAATATATAATTGAACCACTTCATCGCCTTCTCTTTGTCCGGTGTTTTTTACATCAAAACTTACATTTATATTTCCCTGTGAATTTTGTTTTGTGGGAGTGATTTTTAAATTGCTGTATGCAAAAGTGGTATAGCTCAGACCATAACCAAAAGGATATAATTTTCCTTTCAGGCGCGCATGTTCTCCCGCATCTGTTTGCGCATCAGGCTTTGATGGAAAATTCATCGGCAATTGGCCTACGGAACGCGGGAAAGTAAGTGTAAGTTTTCCGCCGGGATTATAATCGCCAAATAAAACATCGGCAACAGCAGTGCCACCATACGTTCCCGGATACCACGCTTCAATGATCCCGGAAATATTTTCTTTTACCCAGTTAAAGCTAATCGGTTGTGAGTTGATAAAAACAACGATTACCGGCTTTCCTGTAGCTTTTACCGCTTTTATCAAATCCAGTTGAAAGCCAGGTAATTCAAGGGTTGTACGAGATTTACTTTCACCGGCAGTTTCAGTGTTGCCGCCCATTACCATGATTACTGCATCCGAATTTTTTGCAACAGCCACTGCTGAATCCATCTGGCTTTGTTCTTCAGCCGTTGGTGGTTGAGGCAGCACTTCACTTTCAGGCCATGTTTTATCCACAATCTCGCAACCTTTAGCATAATTCACGATCACATCTTTTCCAAGCTTTTCTTTAATTCCTTGCAGTACCGTAGTTCCTTTCGTTCCATGCGGACCATAATGAGTATCGGCGTAATCTGCATTATCCGCATTAGGACCAATGACTGCGATGGAATGAA
>JBQCFI010000437.1:0-13682 GCA_051959325.1 Ginsengibacter sp.
GCTTTTGGACCGACTTCCGGAAAACAAGTAGTGGATATGTGGAAGAGTTCTCCCGGGCACAGGCAAAATTTATTGGGCCGTTTCAAATACATCGGCGTTGGCATTGCAAAAAACCGTAACGGACGAATTTATTATACACAGGTTTTTGCTATTTGAATTTGAATTTTCAAAAAACCCCTTTCACCTTCATTTTTATAATAAAAATATTTTCAGAAGCAGTGATGAATAGATAATTTCTTTCCTTTCCCCAAAAAGTAATATTGCCAGTCCATTTCGCGGGAACATCAATATGTTCAATTTTTTTACCTTCGGGATTATATACCGTTACACCATTTCCTGTAAGATAAATATTACCCTCATTATCCATCGTCATTCCATCAGAACCCTGATCTGTAAAGACTCTCTGATCTTTCAACATTCCATCTTCTGCAATAACATATTTGTACGTTTTGTTTCCTTCAATGTCGGCGATGTATAAATATTTACCGTCGGGCGTACCAACAATTCCGTTTGGTTTTTTAAGATCATCTACCACCACAATAGCATCATTTTTTTCTTTTAAAAAATAAACTTTTTGTCCATCTAAATCGGGCGCTTTTCTCGTCCAATAAGGTCGCTGATAATACGGATCGGTAAAATAAATGGCGCCGGCAGGTGTTACAAATACGTCATTTGGCCCGTTGAAAAGATGGCCATGGAAGCCCTTTACCAACACCGTTATTTTTCCTTCAGGAGAAATAGACCACAATTGATCGTGTTCATCCGCGCAACTGATCAGGTTTCCATTTTTATCGAAGAACATTCCGTTTGAACGGCCTGCATCTGAAAGGAAAACGGAAAGGTTTCCATCGGTGTCATACTTCCATATTTTGTTATTGGGTTGATCGGTAAAAAATACATTTCCTTCTTTATCAGTCGCCGGCCCTTCAGTGAAACTGAACTGGTTTGAAATTAGCTGTAACGTAGCGCCATCAGCAGTTACACTGTGTGAATTGCTCGGTGAATCGTTATTATTTGTTTGTGCATTTGAATCAGAGATCATAATCAATATAAATAAGAGGTTTATCAACTTAAGCTTCATAACAAGAGATTTGAATGATTGCCTAAATTATTTAAATGTTTTTGTTTACGAAGGTTTATCACAATTATCTTTCCATAAAATTCGTCGCAGCGAAATTGTTGAAGCAATACTGGATGCAAACTGAGATGCTTTTTATATCGAAAGGCGAATTGAAAAATGATTTGGAAAAATAGTCATTGGCATTATGTTTGAAAAATTCAAACAGAAAAAAAGTTTTTTTTTAATTTTCAAAAAAACTTAATACCTATCATATTAACTTCGCAACAATAAGAAACTAAAATCCCATACAATGTTTCCAAAAATAAATCCCACAAAAACCGCCGCCTGGAAAAAATTGCAGGAACATTCCAAAGCCATGAAGCACGTTCAAATGAAAGATCTTTTCCAGGAAGATAAAAAACGTTTTAAAAAATATTCCTACGCTGTTACGGATATCATTTGCGATTTTTCTAAAAATATTGTAACAGATGAAACGAAAACCTTGTTGCTTGATCTTGCTTATGAATGCGAATTACAAAAAGCGATTAAATCTTTATTTACTGGTGAACTGATCAACGAAACAGAGGGCCGATCCGTCTTACATACCGCACTTAGAAATTTCTCAGGCAAGCCGGTTTTTTCTGAAGGAAAAGATGTGATGCCTGAAGTAAAAAAAGAATGGGAGCACATGAAAAACTTTTGCCAAAAAATTCATTCAGGAGAATGGAAAGGTTATTCAGGCAAAAAAATAAAATACGTCGTAAACATCGGAATTGGTGGAAGCGATCTCGGGCCTGTGATGGTAACGGAAGCACTGAAACCGTATTGGAAAGAAGGCATCCAGCCGTATTTTGTTAGCAACATTGACGGAACCGATCTCGCTGAAGTGTTGAAAAAAATCACTCCTGATGAAACACTTTTTTTGATTGCTTCTAAAACATTTACAACGCAGGAAACCATGACCACTGCGCATTCTGCAAGGGATTGGTTTTTGCAAACGGCGATTGATGAGAAGAATGTTGCCAAACATTTTGTAGCGTTAAGCACCAACGAAAAAGGCGTGGAGGAATTTGGAATTGACAAACAGAATATGTTTGTTTTTTGGGATTGGGTCGGAGGCCGTTATAGTCTTTGGAGCTCCATCGGTTTATCGATTGCACTCACTATTGGTTACGATAATTTTGAAGAATTATTAAAAGGCGCGTACCAAACTGACAAGCATTTTAGGGAAAAAGCTTTTGAAAAAAACATTCCGGTTTTGATGGTATTTATCAGTCTCTGGTACATTAATTTTTTTGGTGCACAAACAGAAGCGATTCTTCCTTATGATCAGTACATGCATCGTTTTCCCGCTTATTTTCAACAAGGAAATATGGAAAGTAACGGAAAGCATGTTGATAGAAACGGCAAGAGAGTAACTTATCATACGGGGCCCGTGATCTGGGGGGAACCGGGTACAAACGGACAACATGCTTTTTATCAATTGCTGCACCAGGGAACGCTTTTGATCCCGGCGGATTTTATTGCACCGGCATTCAGTCATAATCCCATGGGTGAGCATCATAAAATTTTATTGTCTAATTTCTTTGCTCAGACGGAAGCATTGATGAACGGAAAAACCAAACAGGAATTGAAGGCAGAAGGAGTTCCGGAAAAACTAATTCCTTTTAAAGAGTTTGACGGCAATAAGCCGACAAATTCATTTTTGATTACTAAAATAACACCATTTACTTTAGGCGAATTGATTGCATTGTATGAACATAAAATATTTGTGCAGGGAGTAATCTGGAATATATACAGCTTCGATCAATGGGGCGTGGAATTGGGAAAGAAACTGGCAAAAAACATTTTGCCCGAATTGGAAAATTATGAAAAGATCACTTCGCATGATTCTTCAACTAATGGTTTGATCAACGAGTATAAGAAATTGGTAAATGAATAGGATGTTCGAAAACAAGAATCTTCAATATTTGTTTCTTTACTGAATGCGCTTTTTAAAATTTATCGCATTAGAACCGAAAAAAAATCCCTGCAAAAAGTGCAGGGATCGTTCAAAAATATAGTGTAAAATATTATTTTACCATTTATCTACTTCTTCGTGCTGAATAGGAGTTGTCGGTTCATCGGGTGTTTGCGTTTCCGGTTTTTCAGTGTTCGCAACTGTTTCAGAGGAAGCTGTTGTAGCAGGTTCACTCTTATCAGTATCTGTTGATTGTGGTTTTTCTTCTCCTGAAGATTCTTTTTTCTCAGTAAAGCCGCCTTCGTAATTCTCTGAATTCTCATGGTTGAAAGCATCGAAATCAAAATCAGGCATCAAGTCTGTTTTTACGTAATCTATTGCCTCCGTCATTCCTTTTAAAAATTTATTAAAATCTTCTTTGTACAGAAAAATTTTATGCCGGTCGTAGCCATCTTCATTAAATTTTTTTCTGCTTTCAGTGATGGTTAAATAATAATCATTACCACGTGTTTCTCTTACGTCAAAGAAATAAGTCCGCCGCTTTCCTGCCCTGATACGCTGACTGTAAACACTTTCCATCTTTTTGTCATTATTTTCGTACGCCACTTTTTAATTTTTTTTATTGATTTACAAATAACTTTTTAGGAGAGACAAAGATAAAATTGTTTTTCAATTGACAAAATAAATACGATTTTGAAAAATTTGGCAGGATTACAATCTTTTTAAATTCTTAATTCTCAATTTTTAACTCTGAATGCCGTTCCTGTTCCTGCTGATGCCGGTACATTTCTGCATACAATCCATTTTTTTCCAGAAGAGATTGATGCGTTCCTTCCTCAGCGATAGCGCCATCTTCCAGCAAGATAATTTTATCAAAACTAAATAAAGAAAAAATACGATGGGTAATAATTACCGCTGTTTTTTGCTGAAGATATTCGTACAAATGTGCGATGATTTCATTTTCTGTTTTTGCATCTACGGCACTCAGGGAATCATCAAAAACAGTGATTTCATGATCTTTGATCAATGCGCGCGCAATAGAAATTCTTTGTTTTTGTCCGCCACTAAGTGTAACGCCACGCTCCCCTATTAATGTATCATATCTCTCCGGAAACGATTCAATTTCCATATCGACAACAGCGTTTTTTGCCGCAGCCATCACCTTTTCTTTTTCAGGTTTTTTCAATGAAAAACCAATATTATTTTTCACAGAATCACTGAATAAAAATACGTCCTGCGGCACATAACTGATTTGCGAACGCAAAGTTTTTAAATCAATTTCTTTGATGTTCACGCCATCATAAAAAATGTTTCCACTCTGCGGATCATACATTCTCAGCATCAGCTGGGCAATGGTAGATTTTCCTGATCCGGTTTTTCCAATGATCGCTACTTTTTCTCCTTTGCGTATATTCAACGAAAAGTTTTTGATCGCATGAATCCCGGTATGCGGATAAACAAAATCAACATTTTGGAACTTGATATTCCCTTTCAAATGAATTTCCCTGGCATTTTTTTCATTCCGGATTGTAGGCTTTGTATGCAGAAATTCATTGATCCGCCTTTGCGATGTTGCCGCTCTTTGTATCATGCTTGCAGTCCATCCAATGGCGCTCACCGGAAAAGTCAGTAACAAAACATACATGATAAATTCACCGATAACTCCCACGCTGATGCTTCCATTAATCACATAAATACCACCAATCATGATGGTTAATAAAGTGCTTAGTCCAATCATTAGTCCCATTGAAGGGAAATAAATCGCTTCGGTTTTTGCAAGAGATATAGAATGTGTCCGGTAATCTTCACTGTTTTTATCAAAAAAACCAAGCATGGCTTTTTCCTGCACAAAAGACTTTATCACCCTAATTCCTGAATACGACTCCTGCGCATTGGTAGTAAGATCAGAAAGCAAAGCCTGTATTTTATCCGCTTTTCGATTGATAATCGTATTTACATAATAAATAGTGAAAGCCAATATTGGCAAAGGTGCCAGTACATATAAAGTGAGTTCTTTATTTTCGTTCAGCATATAAGTAACAGAAAAACCGATCGTGGCCGCCAGATTGATTAAATACATTATCGCCGGTCCTACGTACATTCTCACACGGCTTACGTCTTCAGAAATACGACTCATCAGGTCGCCGGTATTGTGTGTTTTGTAAAACTGAGTGTCTAATTGCTGGTAATGTTTAAAGATTTCATTCTTTTGTTCATACTCAATATGCCGGCTCATTACAATGATGGTTTGTCGCATCAAAAACATAAAAGCGCCACTGATAAGCGCAAGAACGAGAAGAACAATTCCTGAATAAAGAATTTTTGTTTTATAAGAAGCATTACCAGTTTTTAACTGATTTAGAAAAACTGTCACCAATGGATCATAATGTGTAGCCGCTTTTGAAACTGCATGTGGCTTACCCTGATTTAAACTCGTCTCAACGGTGTTCAAAACATATTTAGTAACCTGCGGCGACAATATGCGGAAATAATTGGAAAGAACGATAAAAACCATTCCGAGAAAAAACAGCCATTTATACTTCCAGAAATATTTATTAAGCGATTTTAAGTGTTTCATTCTCGATCAAAGGTAATTAGTTTTCCCGTTGGTGAAGATACCATTCGCCGTGAAATGCCGGGTTTAGAAAGCTCAAGGGTACTTTTCCTTCAACAAAAAAGGCTGCTCTTTCGAACAACCTTTTTATTCATTCAACAACCAAATTTATTTTACTTCTTCAAATTCGGCATCCGTTACATTGTCACCTCCTGCGTTTGATTGTGCATTTTCCTGCTGCTGGCCGTTTGGCTGTCCATCGCCACCCGGAGCGCCTTGTCCCTGTGAAGCTTTATACATTTCTTCACTGGCTGCTGTCCACGCATTATTTAATTCTGCAAGAGAGGAATCAACCGCATTTATGTCCTGCGTTTTATGCGCATCTTTGAGTTTTTGCAAGGCGGTTTCAATCGGTGCTTTTTTGTCTGCTGATATTTTATCACCGTATTCTTTCAATTGTTTTTCTGTCTGGAAGATCAAACTATCTGCCTGATTCAGTTTGTCAATTTTTTCTCTTTCTGCTTTATCTGCTGCTTCGTTCGCTTTAGCTTCATTCTTCATTTTCTCAATTTCTTCTTTGCTAAGGCCACTACCTGCCTCAATACGAATGTTATGAGATTTACCAGTTCCTTTATCTTTTGCAGAAACGTTCAAAATACCGTTCGCATCGATATCAAAGGTTACTTCTACCTGTGGTACACCCCGGGGAGCTGGCGGAATTCCATCTAGATTGAAAGTTCCAAGACTTTTATTTTGAGAAGCCATCGGCCGCTCGCCCTGCAGTACGTGGATCTGTACGCCTGGCTGGTTATCACTCGCTGTAGAAAAAACTTCAGTTTTCTTTGTTGGAATGGTTGTGTTGCTGTCAATCAAACGTGTCATTACACCACCCATAGTTTCAATTCCCAAAGAAAGCGGGGTAACGTCAAGCAATAAAACGTCTTTAACTTCTCCTGTCAGAACACCACCCTGGATCGCTGCTCCGATTGCAACAACTTCATCAGGATTTACACCTTTATGTGGTTTTTTACCAAAGAAATTTTCTACGATTTCTTGTACTTTAGGAATACGGGTAGAACCACCTACCAGAATTACTTCGTTAATGTCATTTTTACTTAATCCTGCATCTTTTAAGGCAGCTTCACAAGGTTTTAAACAGCGTGAAAAAAGATCATCTGCTAATTTTTCAAATTGAGCACGCGTAAGCTTTTTCACTAAATGTTTTGGAACTCCATCTACTGCTGTGATATAAGGTAAATTGATTTCAGTTTCTGTAGAAGAAGACAATTCAATCTTCGCTTTTTCAGCAGCTTCTTTTAAACGCTGCCAGCTCATTGGATCTTTATGCAGATCAATTCCTTCGTCTTTTTTAAATTCTGCTGCAAGCCAATCCATGATCACTTTATCAAAATCATCACCACCAAGATGAGTATCACCGTTAGTAGATTTTACTTCAAAAACACCTTCACCCAATTCAAGAATGGAAATATCAAATGTACCACCACCTAAATCAAAAACAGCCACCTTTTGATCTACACTTTTTTTATCAAGACCATAAGCCAGAGCCGCGGCTGTAGGTTCATTGATGATACGCCGCACTTTTAATCCGGCAATTTCGCCAGCTTCTTTTGTTGCTTGTCTTTGGCTGTCATTAAAGTAAGCCGGAACAGTAATAACTGCTTCTGACACCTCCTGACCAAGATAATCTTCGGCAATTTTTTTCATTTTTTGGAGAATCATCGCTGAAATTTCCTGTGGAGTATATTGTCGTCCTTCTATATCAATACGAATGGTGTCATTATCACCCTTTACTAATTTATAACTTTGGTGTGATGCTTCTGTCGTTACTTCGTTCCATTTATGCCCCATAAAACGCTTCACACTCATGATTGTATTTGTAGGATTGGTGATTGCCTGACGTTTCGCCGGATCCCCCACCTTACGTTCCCCGTTTTTTAAAAACGCAACTACAGACGGCGTCGTGCGTCGGCCTTCATCATTTGCTATCACTACCGGTTCATTTCCTTCCATAACTGCCACGCAACTGTTTGTGGTTCCGAGGTCAATACCTATAATCTTTGCCATAATTTGTAATTTATTTTTAATAATTTATCTTTTTAACGACAAGGTTTGTGCCAACGGGGTAGAAATGAAAAAATGGCAGATTTTTTTTAAATACGCAATGATGCTTTTGTCATTTAGCGTTGAGAGTTGTCAAGTTACATTTTTATCACCTCTGCCGATTTCTCAAAGCAGTTAATCTTTATCAAACATATTTCTGCGCCGATGATGTTTTTTATGTATAAGCTTCTAGCTTTTAACCAGAAATAGATCGTTTGGTTCTTTAAAATCAGGAATTGCCTTAAAAGGGTTAACAAGTGAGGATTAAAAGTTGAAGAATATTTTTTAAGTTATAGAAAAATAATTTTAGATTTGTCTAAATTTATTTTTCTATCAAATGAAATTATCCGAAAGTGAAGAGAACTATATTAAAAGTATTTACAGTTTGCAACTGAAAACTGAAAAAGTAAATACCAATTCCCTGGCGTTCTTTTTAAATACCAGTGCCGCTTCTATCACAGATATGCTTAAGAAATTGAAAAGCAAGAAACTCCTTGAGTACAAAAAGTATTATGGATTCCGGCTAAATGAGGCCGGTAATAAAGAAGCATTGAAAATTATCCGCCGACACCGTTTATGGGAGTTCTTCCTGGTGGCTAAACTCGGAATGGAATGGGAAAAAGTCCATGACATTGCAGAAGAACTTGAACACGTAAGCAGCCCGGAACTGATCAATAAATTAGACAATTATCTTGGTAAGCCAAAAATTGATCCTCATGGCGATCCGATACCCGATGAAAAAGGAAAGCTGGTTTTACTAAAACAAAAACCGTTAAAAGATTTAGCAGTAAAAGAGAACGCGATTGTAAGTTCTGTAAGCAGCCAGGGACCGGAAATGATGGAAATGCTCAATCATTATGGCATCGGCATCGGATCGCAGATCCAAGTATTAAAGGCGTTTGAATTTGACGGTTCATTGCAAATAAAAATTGCACGGAAGCCGGAATGTATCATCAGCGGAATGGCCGCACAAAATATTTATGTTTATGATAATTGAGAGAACCTATGAAGATCAGTCATTGAGTGAAATACATGGAAGTATCGATACAAAAAAAAGAAAAGGCTGGAGAAAAATTTTTTCTTTTTTAGGGCCGGCCTATCTCGTAAGTGTTGGCTATATGGATCCCGGAAACTGGGCTACAGACTTGCAAGGTGGAAGCAAATTCGGTTATTCACTTATCTGGGTTTTATTAATGAGTCATTTAATGGCATTGCTACTGCAAGGTTTATCAGCAAGACTAGGAATTGTGCGTGGACGTGATTTGGCACAGGCAAACCGTGAAGAATATCCGAGATTTTTAAATTTCATTTTATACATTCTCGCCGAAATTGCTATTGCAGCATGTGATCTTGCAGAAGTATTGGGAATGGCGATCGGTATTCAGTTACTTACCGGATTGCCATTGATCTGGGGAGTCTGCTTCACTGTATTAGATACCTTTCTGTTGCTTTATTTGCAGAAACTCGGCATGAAAAAAATGGAAGCTTTTATTATTGCTTTGATTGCTATCATCGCTTTAGCCTTTCTGATACAGATCATTATGGCAGCGCCGGATATTCGAGAAGTAGCGTCCGGCTTTGTCCCAACATTAAAAAACAACGAAGCGCTTTATATTGCCATCGGAATTATTGGTGCAACCGTGATGCCGCATAATTTATATTTACATTCTGCTTTGGTTCAATCGAGAAAAATTGATCAGACACCTGCAGGGATAAAACAAGCAATTAAATTTAACCGTGTAGACAGTACGATTGCTTTGAACATCGCATTCCTGGTAAATGCAGCCATTCTTATTTTAGCGGCCACAGTATTCTTCAAATCCGGAAACTCTGATGTGGCACGAATAGAAGATGCTTACAAACTATTACCTGGTTTTTTGGGAAACCTTGCACCGTTTTTATTTGCGATTGCACTGATTGCAGCCGGCCAAAGTTCAACCGTAACCGGTACGCTTGCCGGACAAATTGTAATGGAAGGATACCTTAGCCTAAGGATAAATCCATGGATAAGAAGATTACTAACGCGCCTGATTGCCATTATTCCAACTGTGATTGTCATTCTCATTTATGGTGACCAGGAAGTAGATGCTTTATTGGTTTTCAGCCAGGTAATCTTAAGTCTCCAACTTGGTTTTGCAGTCATTCCCCTAATTCATTTTGTGAGTGATAAATCCAAAATGGGAGAATTTGTAATAAATCCGGTTACGAAACTATTTGCATGGGCAATAGCCGGTGTCCTGGTTTACCTCAATTTTAAAATGCTTGTAAATGAGGCCATGCCCGTGTTTGAGGGTAATAATTTTGTTCTCCAGGCAATCGTTGCAGCGGCTGGAATATTCTTCACAGGATTGCTCTTTTACATACTTGCCGAACCGGTTATTGCCAAGAGAAAGTTAAAAGCACCCGTTAAAATTCATCCTGAAATGGAAAAAATTATCTTGAATATTCCACAATATCATAAAATCGCTGTGGCACTTGACTTTTCAGAAAATGATAAAAAACTAATTAGCTATGCCATAGGTCAGGGAAATACAAATACCGAATATATTTTAATACATGTGGTAGAAAGTGTTTCAGCCAAACTTTGGGGTAGTCAGAGCTATGATTATGAAACCAAAAAAGACAAGATGCAACTCGATTCTTATGTAGATCAACTAAAACAAAATGGCTTTCAAGCCACAAGCCTTCTCGGTTTTAAAAACCCTGCCAAAGAAATTGTAAGACTGGTGAAAGAATCGGATGCAGATATGCTTGTTGTTGGCGCTCATGGGCATCGCGGCATTAAGGATTTAATATATGGCCAAACGGTAAATACCGTCAGACATGAATTAAGAATACCGGTGTTAATGGTGACTTTAAAGGAGTAGAAGCTCGTGAATTATGAGTGTATGCCGGTTGGCGAGTGATGAAATTAGCGAGGAATGGAATTAGATTTTAATTTATTTACTTCTGCGGAGATCTTTTCGTTCCATTCCTTTTGTTTTTGCACGTCTACACTGTTTTTAGTTTCATTGTCATACAGATGTTGATAGGCAACACTTTCCTCATATACTTTATCGAAAATCGAATACAAAAGCTTTCTATAATTGCTTTTTGTAAAATGCGCGTTTTTAATTTGATCTGCAAATTTTTGAGCAAATAAACGGGTGATATCAAAGTGGTGTTGTTCATGCTCGAGGTGATAAGCCGAGTTTATATCTGGTTTTTTCCATGAATCATGTTTGGTAAAAAAAGTATAAACGCCAATAGAAATTATGAGGTGATTATTACCATCATCTTCCATTTCTGAATTAAATGAAAATCCGGATGCAGTCATCGCGCCCCATTTTGCATCCGCCGGCACTTTTCCCTGGAAGTCTTGCCAGGTAAGCCTTCTATTAAAATCATAATAAACGGTATCGTTCTGGGGCTTGTTTATTTTATTTTCAATGAAAACATTGACAGTTATTTTTTGGCAAAAAACGGCAGAAGAAAGCAATAAGAATAGAATGAAAAATGTGATTCTTCTAAAGGGCATCGGTAAAATAATTATTTGTAAAAATCATATTTACCACCGTAATAAAAAAGTTAAAAGCCTCCTGAATGCTAGTTCCTTTGCCACGCAAAAAAAAAATTCGGAGAATCCAAAATTATCATGTGAATAAAACACAAATTCCTGTTATTTCTTCCTTTACTGCATCTTAAATCAATCCGATCATTCTTGAATGAATAACCGCTTCAGAACTGTGTTTAAAATAACAACAGTTTACTCCCAGGCTTTCTGCTTCTTCGATTATTTTTTCAGTCTTTTCGGAACGTGATTTTCCAACAGCGCGAATATAAACAGCAACTATATTTTGTGGGAAATGCGATGCAACGGATAGATAAATTTCCGGATCTTTTTGTGAATCGTCGCCCAACAAAACAAACTGCAGGTGAGGAAATGTTTCAATGATCCTGACAATGCGGGTAAATTTTGTCATTAGATTTGTTTGGCCCGATTTCCAGAATTGGCCGATCGTTTTTAACCGGCTCAACAAAAAAATGCCCTTTGGCAATTCGTTGATCCGCGTAAATTCCACGATAAAATTATATAAATTCCATTCGCTCCCTGATACATAAAAAAACGGATTGCCCTTGTTGTTTTCATTCCCGGATGAAAGAAGCTGGTAATGATTTACCACGCCTTCAAATACTTTTCTTGTGCGTGCATTTTTACTAAACAAAGCAACCAGTCTTCGGCGCAAAAATGAAGAATGAGAAATTAAAAAAGTATCGTCAATATCGGAAACAAAAGCATGTTTCGAAGCATAAGGAACATAAACACTTCCATATTGTTGAATATTTTGTAAACCATATTTTTCTTCCTGAAGCCTTACCAACACCGAATTCCATCCTTCTTTAGGAAGCTGGTCCACAAGAATTTCAAAATTAAAAAATCCATCTTCCGATGCCTTTGTTTCATAAATATTCCCTTCCCATTCAATGGAAATTTTTGCATTTGAAAAGGGAACAACCATAAATAACCGCAACATCGAAAAAAAATTAATGATTATGTTTTGGCGGTACGTTTTTCGCGGCATCGGGCTTATTTTCAGCACATGGCCAAGCACCATTATCTTTTCAGCATTTCCAAAACCATTATAAACTTTTATCACCGGAGTATTATTTAACCGGAATAAAAAAAATAATTTTTGTTTTACCTTTTTAAGAAAAGAAATTTCTTTTACTTTATGAATCGTATTTTCTGTCATAATAAACATCACAAAGATAAATGGCACCTGCTTCCAATATCAACATATTATTTATCCTGAACCCGGTTTCCGGAGGAAAGAATAAAACAAAATGGCAGCCGGTTATCCGTGATTATTTTAAATCACTTCCTCAAAAAATAGACTTTTTTACGTTAACAGGAACCGATGATGCTGAATCTATAAAGAGTGCGATAGAAAAATCGGCGCCAGAAAAAGTAGTAGCTGTGGGCGGTGATGGAACTGTTTCTCTTGTTGCAAATCAGTTATTAAATTCCTCAATCCCGATGGGAATATTGCGTGGAGGATCTGCGAACGGGATGGCGACAGAATTAGATATTCCAGAAGATCCAAAGTCGCAGATGGATCTAATTGTAAACGGAAGGATCAGCAAATGTGATGTAATCAAAATAAACGATAAAGACATTTGCCTGCATCTAAGTGACTTTGGATTGAATGCACGCATCGTCAAATATTTTGACAAAAGTTCTTTCAGAGGAATGTGGGCTTATGGAAGGGTTTTTTTAAAGATACTTTTGCAACGCAAATTATTCGACGCTCATATTATCGCCGATAATCTTGACGAAAAGATTCATGCCTACATGATTGTAATCGCAAATGCCACAAAATACGGGACCGGCGCGGTTATCAACCCTGATGGCAAGATTGATGATGGCAAATTCGAATTGGTAGTTGTACGAAAAATTTCATTAGTAGAGTTTTTCAAAATGTTTATAAGTGGCAAACCTTTTAATCCACAAAAGGTAGAAATTTTTCAAACCACACATGCAGAAATAACGATAAAAAAAGCAATTCATTTCCAAATTGATGGAGAATATAAGGGAAAAAGAAATGAAGCGCAGGCAGTGATAATTCCGTCGGCCCTAAATGTAATTGTATGACCAGTAAACCAATAAAAATGCCCGATTCCTGTTCCAATATTAGCGCATTCTCACCTCCGAACATTGGCCAATCGGTTATTAACTAAATTGCTTTTTTAATAAATGAGGTCGCTCATTATTCAATTTCAAAATCATTTCTCCAAACAAAGTATTCGCCCAGGCAAACCATTTCCTGCTATATTTTTCAGGATTGTCTTTATTAAATGATTCATGCATGAAACCGGTACCGGCATTGGTATTTTTCAACATGCTTAAACAGGATTTTATTTCATTATCATCAGTGCTTGTAATGATTCTTAATATAATACTCATTGGCCAAATCATATCGTCCAATGTGTGTGGACTTCCGCTTCCT
>JBQCFI010000438.1:0-3621 GCA_051959325.1 Ginsengibacter sp.
CGAGATCTACACTAACACGCGAACACTCTTTCCCTACACGACGCTCTTCCGATCTAGTGCCGGGATTACTCATATTGTCGTTGAATGCCTCAAGGTCAACTCTTTGAATTTCCCCTGATAGTTGATCATTATTCAGTTTGAAAGCCAGATTAATTGATGAGGCTACCGGTTTACTGTCTTCAACAGCAGGCTTCCATTTACAATGATCCAGGTATTGGATTAAGTCCAATGTTACTGCATTTTTGGAAGCATCACTATGACTGAGCACACAACCATTTCCCGAAGAATCGATCAACACCTGTAAAACAATCTGTCCACTGGCGCCTTTAAAATTATATTTTGTATTGATTGCCTTGATGATTTGGTTAAAGCTGTCTTCATCATAGGTAGCTTTTGGGTCGCCACAATCCAGGCAAAATGCGGAAACTGCACAACCCTCCACTTTTACCGGAAATAAATTTTGCCCGTTGGCTTTTGTAAGTAATAGAATGAAAGGAACGATGATACAGGTGATTCTTCTCATGCGTAGTTTTTTTATAAACAAACGATGGTAAATTAAAAATATTGTTAAAACACCTGTAGGCTTCTCCCCTACTGTGTCTCTGCTATTATGCCCTCTTCCGAGGTTCGTGCACGAACTAATCCTTCCTTCCAAAATTAACCAGTAAACTTTTTTTAGGACGAGTCAAGACGTTGCCAGGAAAAAAGCCTGCCTTTCGGAAGGCCTGGTTTCCGCTAAGGCGGAGTTTTTTTTAAATCACTTTTCAATGATGCCATATCAATTACAAAGCGATATTTCACGTCACCTTTCAGCAAACGCTCATAAGCTTCATTGATTTGCTGAATATTGATCATTTCTACATCTGCAACAATATTGTGCTTACCGCAGAAATCCAGCATCTCCTGTGTTTCGCCAATGCTGCCAATGGTTGACCCGGCAAAGCTTCTCCGAAAAGGAATCAAACTGAATGCTGCTACAGGAAGCGGATGTTCGGGTGCACCCACCAACGCGAGCGTGCCATCTACTCTAAGCTGGGCTAAATAATCATTGATGTTGTGATTTGCAGAAACGCAATCCAGTACAAAATGAAGCTTGCCGGCATACCGCTGCATTTGGTCAGCATCTTTTGAAAGTACTACATCATCAGCTCCGAGGCGTTTGGCATCTTCCACTTTCGATGGTGAAGTAGTATATACAATTACTTCTGCCCCCATCGCCTTTGCCAGCTTTACCCCCATGTGCCCTAATCCTCCAATGCCGACAATACCGACCTTTTGACCAGCACCTGCATTCCAATGCTTAAGTGGCGAATACGTGGTGATACCGGCACACAGCAAGGGTGCAGTTGCTGCGAGGTCAAGGTTTCCAGGAATCCGAAGCACATAATTTTCGTTTACTACAACGCTTTCCGAATAGCCGCCATACGTATGGCCACCCAGGTGTTTGTCAGGGGAGTTATAGGTTAAAGTATTGCCCTCTTCGCAGTAGTGTTCTAAACCTTCTTTCCAATAATCACATTCAACGCAGCTATCTACCATACCGCCCACGGCAGCCAAATCGCCTACTTTAAATTTAGTAACATGCTCCCCGATACTTACAATTTTTCCAACAATCTCATGCCCTGGCACACAGGGATATACCGTACCATGCCATTCGTTTCTTGCGGTATGCAAATCTGAATGGCAAACGCCACAGTATACTATCTCTATCTCTACCTCATGGGCTGTTGGCTTTCTTCTTTGTATATTTAACGGGTTCAATGGCGCTGATGCTGCGTGTGTACCAAATGCTTTTACCTGTTTTGTGCTTAGCGTTCTACCGCCTTCTGCTGCCGTTGCTGTTTCCATATTAATCAATTTTTTGTTTTATTTATAATGAACTATCCAATTTAAAGCTATGCTTTTCTACACACTCGTGGCACACGAAACACATTTTCGACCTGATTCATGGCACCCCGAACGCGTTCTATCTTTATTTTCTACCCATGAAACAGGTTAGTTAAAAATCAAAAGTCATCTGCTCCTGTCTCATAAAACCTGGCTGATGAATAATTTATACTCCAGATAATCTTTGGCAAGATTCCATTTGCCACTAACAAGATTAAAATAAATGTATTCAATTTTGTTTGCAAACGTAGTGCTGTTTATTCCACGCTTAGCGAATCTCTTTGCCAAATTTGATGTTTTTTATTTGCTGCATTTGCATTTCTCACACTGTGTTGCGCAACTATCGTTTGCACCAGTAAACAAACAATTATTTCGATTTTCTCTTCTCAAATTTCTCTGGCTAAGCAAATTTATCGGGTAAGACACTTTTCTCAGTCGGGTATTTGAAATTACCGCGGAAGAAGTAATTGGCCAGGTATTTATCCGGGTCGCTTTTTATTTACAAAAAAACTTTTTAATTTAGGCCTTTATTTCTATGAAAACACCAATACTAATTTTAGCCCTCAGTTTCGTTTGCCTTTCCTGTAAAAAAGAGATTATTGAAGTGGATGTTATTAATCCGGCTCCTGCACCTGTGCAATTGAGAATCGAACAGGTAATTAATGATTCTACCATTGTTTTAAAATGGACTCCATTCTCCGGTAACTTTCAAAAATATCTACTGGCACGCAGTGCCACTTATTTGAAAAATGGCCAGTTGGGAAGCTTTGTTGAACCTGTAGATTCCGGCAGCGATGTGAATCACCTGAGTTTTACCGAGAATAGAATGCCATTGGCCAGAGATCTTTCTTACGATCTGTATGTAAGCAACGATACAACCCAATTTAACCAGGGCTTTCAACCGGTAGCCCATGTTTATTACGAAAGGCCTAATAGCCTTGTTCGTGCCGGAGCAACTGATGTGCTCATAGACAAACAAAAAAAGTGGATCTATATAATGGCACAAAAGAGCATTACTCTGTTGGATTATACTGGCAAAATCCTTCGGTCGGTTGACCTGCCAATCAGCATTGGCTATTGCAGCCTTGGCGATTTTAACGGAAGCAAAGAGTTGTATGTGCCGGAGAACGATGGCTGGCTGCTCATTTTAGATGCAGGCACGCTGCAATTAAAGGACAAGATCTATATTGGCGGCTATAATGTCGGCTCTGTTGTGGCAGCTAACCAAAAACTCTATATTTCTTCCTCGGACATGAGCCATGGAGGATATTCAAATTGCACAAAAGTTTATGATCGGGATACAAAAGACCTTATTGGATGGACAGGATATTGGGATGGAACGCGGTTAATGAAATTAGAAGGCACTTCCGTTGAAATGATAGATATTAGTATTAACCTCATTCCTGTTGATCTTAGCTATTATCAATTTAGTCCTGACGGTGTGCCGCTTGTTAAAAAAGAGGACCAATACCACGGCGATTACCTGATGGATGCTAACATTGTCCGGTCTTTCCCTGATGGCAGCAAGTTCATTACTTCTTCCTCTGGAACGATCTTCGATAAATCGCTTGTGTTTGACCGGTACCTCAAACGGAACGCGAATTTCTCCGATTTTGCCTTCAACAGCGACGGTTCCATTATCTACGCTGCTTATCTATCTCAAAAGCAGATAGATGCAATTTCTTACCCCGATGCGGTTACTATTAAAAGCTATCCTACTACTTTTAGCCCCTA
>JBQCFI010000439.1:0-2038 GCA_051959325.1 Ginsengibacter sp.
CTTTGGCGTCAAATTCCAATTGAGGTTTTAAATATTTTTTTGAATAAATATTCACAAAATGATTGGCCAATAAAATAATATCCGAACCTCTTTTTCTGAGAGGCGGAACAGTTATTTCAACGGTATTGATGCGGTAAATTAAATCTTTTCTAAAACGGTTTTCATTGGCAAGTTCATTCAAAGGCACGTTGGTAGCGCATATAAGCCGTATATCAATGCTGATGGGAACATTGCTGCCCAACCGGATTACCTGGCGGTTTTGCAAAACGCTCAATAGTTTTGATTGTTGCTGCAAAGTAATATTTCCGATTTCATCTAAAAATAATGTGCCTCCGTTTGCTGCTTCAAATCTTCCCTCCCGATCTTCTCCCGCACCGGTAAACGCGCCTTTTTTATGACCGAATAATTCACTTTCAAAAAGTGATTCTGTCAATGCGCCCACATCCACTTTAATAAAAGGTTTTTTCGCACGCAAAGAATTTTCGTGAATCGCTTTTGCAATTAAATCTTTTCCGGTTCCATTTTCACCAAGAACTAAAATGTTCGCGTCGGTGGGCGCTATTTTTTCTATTTTAAAAAAAATATCCTTCATGACATCAGAATTGCCAATCAGTTCTTTACCAATTACAGAAGAGTCGGAAACAAGCCGGTCATCAGATTTGCTTTTTTCTTTCAAATTCTTTTTGATGCAATCGATTAACTTCTCATTGTGCCAGGGTTTCACCATAAAATCGGAAGCACTTTCTTTTAAAGAACGCACCGCAAGATCAATATCACCATAAGCTGTAATCATGATTACCGGTGCATTAGAGCCGAATTCACGGATTTTTTTCAACCAGAAAATGCCTTCGTTTCCGGTGTTGATCGAACTGTTGAAATTCATGTCAAGCAGGATCAGGTCAAAAGATTTTTTGGATAAAAGATGCCTTATATTTTCGGGATTTTTTTCTGTTACCACTTCTTTCACTTCTGTTTTCAACAACATTTTTACAGCTGTTAAAACATCTGTATCGTCATCAATAATTAATACTGTTGCGCTTTTTACGTTCATGTTATAGAAGATTTTAAGAAAAATAATCGTGCACGAATTACACGAATTTTTAGCAATAAAAAAAAGAAATGTTAGCGACCGATTGCGCGCTGTCTTACTGCATCCTAACAGGGGAAATGCACTCATTTTTTCACCAGTTAATTCTTTAAATTTTTCATTGATGAAAACATGAATCCCTTCTATTTCTCTTTTTACTGCAAGTTGTTCTTTTCGTAACCGTGCTTGCCTGGTCAATCGATTTTTATTGATGATTCGAATGAAAAATAAGAATTGATGTATTTCTTTCTTTGCTGAAAAATCTTTTTCCTCATTTTTTACGCTCTCATTATTCATCGGGCTTCTTACTGTCACAAAACCGGATATACACTGTATCATTAGCGAACAGTGCAATTTTGATTGATTAAAATAATGTATTGAGAGTCAATTACTTATGTTTTGGCACAGCTTTGACATAATCTAAAACAGAAAAAAATTAAAACGGTTTTATTCTAAAAACAAAAAAATAACTGTAACAAAAAAGAATTACAACCGTATTTAAAAACAAACCTTAAACATTTAAAAACAAAAATCATGAAACTTCAATCAAACAATTTGTTGGAAAATCTGACAAGAACCGAATTAAAAATTTTGACTACAGAAGTAAAAGAAACTGTATGTGCGGATTTCAAAAACGAAAGAAAGAAAATTTTTAGCGCCGCCCAGCTTTGGGATATTCAACGCCGCAAAAAAAGTCTTTGTTCACAAAAATTTTACTTCTGAAAAGATCGAAAAACAAAATCAAAAAATAAATAATTCTAAAAAAAACAGATCATGAAACTCCAATTAAATCAAACCGACAGTATTCTCAAATCATTATCAAATGCCGAAATAAAACTTCTGTCAAATGAAGTGAAAGAGACATTGTGTATGGATTTAAAAACCAATAGAAAAAAAGTTTTCAGTGCCGCTCAATTGTGGAGTATTCAATGCCGCAGAAAAAATGTTTCT
>JBQCFI010000440.1:0-5502 GCA_051959325.1 Ginsengibacter sp.
TCACTCTTTCATCCATTAAGAACTGATCAAGATATTTTCTCACATCAGCCACCTCTGTTGATTCAGGCGAACCAAGGTTCATCAGTATAATTCCACGTGTACTTTTTGGTGATATCATTATTGAAATCTGCTATTAGTTATATGCAAATGTAAGCGCTGTAACAAAGAATTTTCAATTGTTTTTTGTTATAAACACAAGATTGGTAAAAATGCTTTTTATAAATTTTAGGTAAATAGATGTGTGGAAAGAAAAAAAAATCTGGCAAGACGTTAACATGTTTCATTACTATGGCAACTTAATTAAAAAAAATTGCGTTTCTATTCTGAAGCGATATGAATGAGATTATTCATGGAAAGCGATAAATAACATTTGGAAAATAGAAAAGGAATGGAACAAAATGATTTTAGACTGTTATTTTTACGGAAGAGATTTTATTTAGCAGCAAAGGGATAAATAATTGTAATTTGTATTTTTTTGAGCATAAGGTGCTTCTGGGTTTTTTTAGATAATTATTTTTTTTGAAAACGGATAGAGGTTAAATTTGCACTCATTTTAAACGAATCATAAAATGCTTTAATGACTTGACAATGACTTTTAACAAGCATTAAAAAAATATTTTTGCCCGAACCGATGTCTCTTCCTATTTCCACATATACCAGTTCTTTAAATGATTTTTGCATCGTTGGAATCAATTATCGCAAAAGTGATATGAACATTCGTGGAAAGTTTTCTTTGTCTGCTGAACAATCGAATCTTTTATTAAAAGAATCAAAAACCAAAAAAATTTCGGGATGTATGGTGCTTTCTACCTGCAACCGTACAGAAATCTATGGCCTAAGCGATCCTCAGGAACTTATAGAATTGTTTTGTTCAAATACAAACTGTGAAGGAAAGGATTTTTTGGATCATGCTTATGTTCACAAAGGCCTCGAAGCAATAGGGCATTTGTTCAAAGTCGCCTCCGGACTGGACTCACAAATTGTTGGAGACTATGAAATTCTTTCTCAGTTAAAACAAGCCGCAAAGACCGCAAAAGAACTTGGCTGTATCAACAGTTTCATGGAACGGGCTATAAATTACGCCCTACAGGTATCAAAAGAAATTAAAACGAAAACCAGGTTAAGTTCTGGCACTGTTTCCGTTTCTTATGCAGCTATCGAAATAATAAAAGAAAAAATTGAAAAGCTTCCCGGTAAAAAAATATTACTTGTAGGCACCGGCAAATTTGGAAACCATATTGCTAAAAATCTAAAAGATTATTTGCCCGGCACACACTTTTCATTTGCAAACAGAACCGATAAAAAAGCTTTACAACTAGCTCAGTTGTATGATGCAGAATTTATTCCTTACGAAAACATAAATGAAGCCTGCAATGAAGCGGATATAATTATTGCCAGTTCCGCAGCCGGTTCTTATACAATTCATCCTTCATTCTTTGCTACCGAAAAAACAAGGCTGATACTTGATCTGTCTGTTCCCCAGAATGTTGATCCTGCTGTGAAAGAATTACCCGGCACAACTCTTTTAAATGTAGATGAAGTATCGCGTATTCTCGATAATACGATTTCATTGAGGCAGGCAGAGATTCCCAGGGCTCTGGAGATAATTGATGATACGTTGGGCAGTCTCGAGCAATGGCACCGGCAGCAGTTCAATAATCCTTTATTGGTGCAGGTAAAATCACAACTTTTCCAGTTGAATGAAATATATTTTCATGAACTGAATGGCGATAAAATTCATAAAACCATCGCTGCGCTTGCCATTCAATTAAAACATAAAGATAACAAAGGCTGCCTCTGTATAAATGCTTTAAATAGCTATCTTCAAGTGAATTATGAAAAGACATCTTAAGATAGGCACCCGCGAAAGCGAACTGGCTGTGTGGCAGGCTTCACATGTACAAAAGTTACTTAAAGAAATTGGTGTTGATTCAGAATTAGTTTTCATAAAAAGCGAAGGCGATATTGATACAAAAACGCCTTTGTATGAACTGGGCGTGCAGGGAATCTTTACCAAAACGCTTGATGCTGCATTATTGAATAATCGTATTGATATTGCGGTTCATTCCATGAAAGACGTGCCGACCTTGCCAGCAGCCGGCATCAGGCTAGCAGCGGTTTTGAAGCGGGCCTCTTACAAAGACATTTTGGTTTTTAAAGGTGAAAGAAAATATATTGAATCGGCCTTAAGCGATGAGCATTCCACTTTCACCATCGCTACCAGCAGCATTCGCCGCAAAGCACAATGGCTTCATCGTTATCCTGATCACCGGATAGAAAATCTTCGTGGAAATGTAAATACGCGTTTGAGAAAAATTGGAGAAAACGACTGGAACGGCGCCATCTTCGCGGCCGCCGGACTTGAAAGAATTCATCTTCGCCCTGAGAATTCTATTGATCTCGGTTGGATGTTGCCTGCTCCGGCTCAAGGTGCGATCACGATTTCGTGTAGAGAAAATGATGATATTTCTTTCTCTGCTGCTTCTTTATTAAATGACGAAGCCACACAAATTTGTACAAAGATTGAACGCGATTTTTTAAGAACTTTATTAGGCGGATGTTCAACACCAATCAGTGCTCTCGCAGTTTTTGAAATTAACAAAATTGTTTTCAAAGGAAATGTTTGCAGTGTGGATGGAAAAGAAAAGTTTGACATTTACAAAGAAGCTGATGTTGAAAATTATAACGATCTGGGAGTTAATGCGGCAGAAGAATTATTGAAGAATGAAAGGGCGCGTGAAATAATTTATGAAATAAGAAATGCGAAATGACATTCAAATATTATGTACAAAAAAGATCAGCGATTCGTTCATAGAATTTGCTAATGAAAATAATATTCGTATTGACTCTTTAAATTTTATCGAAACAGAAGAATCAGTTTCTGATGAAATAAAAAATCGGGTTATTGAATTATCTGAACAAAATATTACTGCAATTTTTACCAGTTCCAATGCTGTAAATGCTGTTGGAAAAATAGTTAAGGGGCAAACTAACTGGAAAATATTTTGCATCGAACCTTCGACAAAAAAGACGGTTGAGGATACTTTTTTAAACTTATCAATTGTAGCTGTAGCAAAGGATGCTGAAGGATTATCACAGAAAATAATTAAAGATAAATCTGTAAAACAGGTCGTTTTCTTTTGTGGAAATCAAAGAAGGGATTTGTTGCATTCAGAACTAAACAGGAATGGAATTGATGTTGAAGAATTGATAGTTTACAACACAATTGAAAATCCCCAGACCGTTTCAAAAACTTATGACGGCATTTTATTTTTTAGCCCAAGTGCGGTAAGAAGTTTTTTTGCAAAAAATAATTTGAAAACAGAAACAACCGTTTTTACAATCGGAAAAACAACTGCGGCGGAAGTAAAAAAGTTTTCAAATAATACGATCGTAATTTCTGACATCCCTGATACGGGAAAATTAATTAATGAGGTGATAAAATATTTCAATACCATAAAAACTGTTTAAATGAGTGAATTAAAAAATGATCTTTTATTAAAAGCTTTAAGAGGCGAAAACGTCGGGCGGCCGCCGGTTTGGATGATGCGGCAGGCAGGAAGATATTTACCGGAATACATTGCGCTTCGCGAGAAATATGATTTTTTTACCCGGGTTCAAACACCGGAACTTGCGGCAGAAATTACTCTGCAACCCATCAGAAGAATTGGCGTGGATGCGGCAATTATTTTTTCTGATATTTTGGTAATTCCACAGGCAATGGGCGTAGAAGTGTTGATGGAAGAAGGCAAAGGTCCGTCCTTACCAAAGGTTATCAAAACACAAAATGACATTAATTCTTTGTTTACTGATGCAGTAGAAGAAAAACTGGATTATGTAATGAAGGCATTATCGCTCACCAAACAGGAATTAAATGGAGACGTTCCTTTGATTGGTTTTGCAGGAGCGCCGTGGACGATCTTGTGTTATATGGTCGAAGGAAAAGGAAGTAAAACGTGGGATAAAGCAAAAGAATTTTGTTTCACTCAACCGGAATTGGCACATCAGTTATTGCAAAAAATTACGGATACAACGATAAATTATTTAAAAGCACAAACGAAAGCCGGCGCCGATGTGGTGCAGGTGTTTGATAGCTGGGCAGGCTCTTTAAGTCCTGAAGATTTTAAACGATTTGCACAACCTTATTTGATACAGATTGCAGATGCTTTGAAAGATGATGCACCGGTAATTTTATTTCCAAAAGGAAGTTGGTATGCATTGAAGGAATTGAGTGAAAGCAGCGCTTCCGGAATCGGGATTGATTGGTGTATTTCTCCCAAAATGGCAAGAGAACTGACTTCTGGTAAAATAACTTTGCAGGGAAATTTTGATCCGGCAAAATTATTATTGCCGGTTGATCAGATTAAAAAAGAAGTGAAAAAAATGATCAGGGAATTTGGTATTCAAAAATATGTTGTAAATCTCGGACATGGAATCACGCCGAACATTCCGGTGGATCATGCAAGAGCTTTTGTGGATGCAGTGAAAGAGGTGAATAATGAATGATGAATGCAGATTGAGTAGATGCAGTCAATTGAAAACTTTATCTTTGAATTATGCAATTATCAAGCGAGAATAAAGTTGCATTACAGCATTTCTTTGCCGGCAAGCCTGTCAGGAAAGCTTATGTGTTCGGCTCTTATGCCCGAAACGAAGCTGACAGGGATAGTGACATTGATATTCTTGTGGACTTGGATTATACACAGCCGATTGGAATGAAATTTTTTAGTTTTCAGCCGGAACTGCAGGAATTGTTAAATATGAAGGTGGATCTTGTTACAAGCGATGGCATTTCAAAATATATTAAACCGCTCATTGAGAAAGATAAGATAGTGATTTATGAAAGGGCAGCTAACGGATAAAATCCGCATCCAACATATTCTCGATGCAATTGGCGAAACTCAAAGTTATCTTAGAGATGCAAGCTTTGAAGATTTCATTTAAATTCAGAAAAACGCTTTGCTACTATTAAGCAAATTGAAATTGTAGGAGAAGCTTGTAATCATCTCACGAGCGAATTGAAGCAACAGCATTCGGAAATTGAATGGTTGCAGATAAATGGATTCAGAAATATTTCCGTTCACGAATATTTTGGAGTAAACCTTCATATCGTTTGGGATATTGCAAAAAATGATCTTTCGGTATTAAAACAAAAGTTTACTCAGATTTTAAAGAAATTATAAAACGGGCATTTATAGAAAATCAAAATGTTTTTCTGTCTAATCAAATTAATTGAGTACGTCCATTCAAATGAATATTAAAGAAAACTGGATTGAATATATTGAAGGTCTTCAAAACCGCATCTGCACTGCATTAGAAGAATGTGATGGTAAAGCAAAATTCATAGAAGATCAATGGCAGAGAGCAGAAGGTGGTGGTGGAAAATCAAGAGTGATCAGTGGCGGAAATGTTTTTGAAAAAGGTGGCGTAAATACTTCTGTGGTTTTTGGAAATGTTTCTGAGGCGATGAAAACGCAATTGAAAATTGACGGTGCAAAATGG
>JBQCFI010000441.1:0-23876 GCA_051959325.1 Ginsengibacter sp.
ACCTGTGCGTTACTTAACGCAGGGGTAACCCAGTATAACAGCAAGAGGTAATAAGATGATAACTGGCGAACATAGTAAAGTCCTTATCAGTGCATAGCTAATAGATAAGGCCGTATTTTCGAACGGATGGCCTAAACGAATTCCTGGAGAAAAACTAATAAATATTCAAGGCGATGAATGGATGTGATTTCTAAAGAGTCTTATTGAAAAATGGGCTTTCGTTAAGCGTTTTGCTTTACCCGGTAAACAGATAAATAGCGTAGATTTCATTTAACCAAAATCGCGCGGTAAATGTGTAATGTTTCTGCAAAATCATTTTCCCTAGTTGCTGTAAAGTTTTACTTAATTTTATCCGCAAATAACTCCGGAGCAGACTTATACAATATAATTCATACAATCTCCGTTTTAATTTGCCGGAAATATAGAGAATCATTCAAATAACTGGTTATCCCCGCATGAGAACCTTCCGATATGTAAAGCTAATTTTGTTATTGATGCTGCCGTGCATCGGCTTTTCGCAATTCAGAAAATATTCAAATGAGTTTTTAAATATTGGCGCAGGAGCGCGGGGGCTGGGGATGGGAGCTTCGCAGGCCGCTTCTGTAACTGATGCTACCGCCGGATATTGGAATCCTGCAGCCCTGGTTGGCGTTCAGGATTTTCCTCAAATTGATCTGATGCATGCCAGTTATTTTGACAATATTGGCAAATACGATTACGCAAGCGTGGCCATTCCTGTAAATGATAATAAAAGGGTTCTGGGGTTATCGGTGTTGCGATTTGGTGTTGATGATATTCCGAATACTCTTTTCCTTGTTCAACCGGATGGAAGCATTAATTATGGAAACGTCACTTCATTTTCTTCAGCCGATTATGCGTTTCTTTTTTCTTTTGCCCAAAAAATCAAAGATGACGACAACTTTAAAATGAGCTTTGGAGCAAATGCCAAAGTTATCTATCGCAAAGTTGGCCATTTTGCTAATGCGTGGGGATTTGGACTGGATGCGGGCTTTAAAATGCAAAAAAGTAGCTGGAGCCTCGGAATTGTGGCCAAAGATATCACCACCACTTTCAACGCCTGGTCATTTCATTTTACCGAAAAAGAAAAAGAAGTACTGTATCTTACAGAAAATGACATCCCGGTAAAATCGACGGAACTAACAGCGCCACGGCTTACTATCGGCAATTCTTATAATTTTAAAATTGGTTCTTCCGTGAATCTGCTGGCAGAAGCTGATTTTGATCTCACTTTTGATGGAAGAAGAAATACCGTTATCAGCAACAATAGCCTGAATGTGGATCCTCATGGAGGTATAGAACTTGGAATAAAAAATGTATTTTTTGTGCGTGCCGGTATTTCTAATTTTCAAAAAGCATTGGCTGACGGTGATACCACCAATCAAAAAAGAGTGTGGATCTATCAACCAAGTTTGGGCGCAGGCTTCAAAATAAATAATGTGAGTATTGATTACGCATTTACCAATCTTGCCAACCAATCCAACCCTTTATATACCCATATTTTTTCATTAAAATTTGATCTTGCTGCTAAAAAAGAAAGTAAATAGTACCATGAAAAAATTAATTGCCTTGTTTTTTGTTTTCATGATTGTGCAGGCGCATGCGCAATATTCCAATAGCTGGATCGATTATAATAAAACGTATTACAAATTTACGGTAGGAGCAAACGGGCTTTATCACATCACTCAATCGACATTAAATAACCTTGGCCTTGCAAATATTCCTGCAGAGCAATTCCAGCTTTGGAGAAATGGGCAGGAAGTTTCTTTATATACAAGTGTGCCTTCCGGCCCCTTGCCGGCATCAGGTTTTATTGAATTTTGGGGACAAATGAATGATGGAAAAGTCGATACCAAATTATATAGAGTGGCTGATTATCAACTCACGGATCATACAAGTTTACAAACGGATACTGCCGCATATTTTCTCACAGTTAACCCTGCAGGAAATAATTTAAGATACACAGACAATGCAAATAATGTTGCAGGAACTACATTGACTCCTGAACCTTATTTTATGAATGTGAAGGGGAATTATTTTAAAAACCAACTGAACCCCGGATATGCACAATCTGTTGGAAGTTATGTTTATTCGTCTTCTTATGATATCGGCGAAGGGTGGGCTAGTCCGGATATATATCCCAGCAGGAGATTGGCTGCAGGTTTTACAAATGCGAATGTATATCCAGGGGGACCTGGATTTTCTATAAAATTCGGGGCAGCGGGTACGTCAATTAATGATAGAAACATCCAGGTAAAAGTGTTCACTACAGTAGTGGATAATGAGCAGATGCCGTATTTTACTTATCTGAAAAAGGAAATTACCAACCTGCCCATGAGCCTGCTTACAAGTGCCGATAATATCCAGGTTTATTTTGAAAACACCTCTTCTGTTTCAACGGACCGGTATGTGGTGGCATTTGATGAAGTAACGTATCCAAGCAAGTTTATTTTTAATAATCAAAGCGATTTCTATTTTCAATTGCCCGCTACTAATGTTGGAAACTACCTGGTAATTGATAAATTTAATTATGGAACAGTAGCGCCTGTTTTGTTTGACATTACTTCAAATAAAAGATATATCGGAGACATCAGCACAGCAGGTAAAGTAAAATTTGTACTTCCTCCTTCTGCTATCACTTTGAGAAAATTTCAGCTATCCAGCCTCGATCCGTCAGTTGTTCAAAACGTCACCAATATTCAGCAAAGGAATTTTATCAATTATGGATTAGCGGCAAACCAGGGAAATTATTTAATTATTAGTAATCCCATACTTTATAGCAGTTCTACCGGTTCCAATTATGTAGATCTCTATAGTCAATATCGCAATTCGGCAGCAGGCGGAGGTTATAATACGAAAGTGATTGACATCAATCAGCTGACTGACCAGTTTGCTTATGGTATTAAAAAACATCCTTCTGCAATAAAAGACTTTGTTCAATACGCGGCAGCTACTTTTTCTATAATGCCGAAATATGTTTTTTTAATGGGAAAAGGAATTGAATACGATCAATACACAGTGAATCAAAGTAAACAATATGCTGACCGGTTAAATCTTGTTCCGACCTTTGGCGCTCCGGCCTCCGATGTTTTGCTTGTTTCCCCTTATGGAAGTATTGTTCCAACGATTCCAGTGGGAAGGCTTTCGGTAATTTCCGGTGATGAAATTGCAAATTACCTGGAAAAAATAAAAGAGTATGAAGTAACGGAAAAATCTGCTACGCAAACACTTGCCAACAAGTTGTGGATGAAAAAAGTAGTGAACATTGTGGGTGGGGCGGATAGTTCGGATAATGACTTGTTTGGGTATTACATGAATGGGTACAAAAGTATCCTGGAAGATACGCTCTTTGGAGGCAATGTAGAAACTTTTTCGAAAGGTTCCAGTGCATCGGTTCAATTGGTTGCTACACAACGCATCAGTGACTTGTTCAGCAGTGGCATCAGCATTCTCAATTATTTTGGCCATTCTTCCGCAAGTACGCTTGCTTTTAATTTGAACGATCCAAGCGACTATAATAACAATGGCCGCTACCCGTTTTTTCTGATTAGTGGTTGCACCGCCGGCAATAATTACATTTATGATTCACTTCGTATTACCCAAAACAATTTGTCTATTTCCGAGAATTTTGTCTTGTCTAAACAGCGTGGCAGCATCGGTTTCCTGGCAGATACTCATTTGGGAATTCCACCTGCGCTGAATGATTATAATACCGAAATGTTTCACCAGATCGGCGATATCAATTATGGCAATTCTGTGGGCAATGACATGAAAAACACCATTCAAGCTCTTGGCGGAAATAATGCTTCGTTAGATTATCTGTTAAGAATTCACCTGGAAGAATTAGCGCTCCATGGAGATCCGGCTTTGGTAATAAATCCGCAACCAAAGCCCGATTATGTCATCGAAGATCAGAACGTAATTCTGAATCCGCAGTTTATTTCTGTTTCTGAAAATAATTTTTCATTAAAAGCTACCTTCTATAATATTGGCCGCGCAGTTTCTGATTCTATTACCATCCTTGTAAAAAGAACTTATCCCAACGGCACTTCCGATGTTCTTCTAAAAAACAGGATCCGTGGCACGTATTATAGCGATTCTATTAATCTTACCGTTCCGATTATTTCTACCAGGGATAAAGGGCAGAATAAAATATCGATCACTTTGGATGCAGATAACAATGTGAATGAAATGTCGGAAAGTAATAACACCGTTACCAAAGAGTTTTACATTTACGAAGATGAAGCGAGGCCGGCATATCCGGCGGATCTTGCTATTGTAAATATTGCAAACCAGAAACTGTATGCCTCTACTTCCAATCCGATCAGCGATCCAAAGGATTATGTAATGGAAATGGATACTACCCAGCTATTCAATTCTCCGTTTAAAATCAGTCGTACCGTGCACCAGGGCGGCGGCTCAATGGAATTTGATCCGGGAATCAGTTATACTGATAACACAGTTTATTATTGGCGGGTAGCATTGAAGCCGGCTTCAGGGGCTGCGTCAGATTATCACTGGAATAATTCTTCTTTTATTTACCTGGCAAACAGTACGACCGGTAGCAATCAATCTCATTATTTTCAGCAATTAGAATCTGACACTCAAAATATCAGGTTGATAGATACAACCAGGCAGTGGCGCTTTTCTACTGTTCAGAATCTTTTTGAAATAAGAAACGGCGTTTTTCCTGATGCTGGCGCTACAGCGGGCGATTGCAAAGCCATTATTAATGGATGGGATTTTACAAAAGGAATTTGTAATACCGGAAACAACCTCATTTTCAATGTGATTAATCCGCTTACCTTAAAACCCTGGTACAACACCTATGGCTCTGGTATTAGTGGAAGTTATCCTGCATGCCTGGATGAAAGAGCAGCAAATATTGTTTTCAATACCGGCACTCAAAAAGACCGGAATGCCGCAATGCGATTCCTTGATTCCATTCCTGATAACTTTATCGTAATGGTAAGAAATATCACCGGGCCTGATTCTACGAAGGATATATTTGCGAAAGACTGGCAGGCAGATACCACTGCTTTTGGTTCCGGAAATTCACTTTATCAGCGCTTGAAATCTCAAGGTTTTGTGTTGATCGATTCCTTTAACCGCCCCCGTGCATTTGCCTTTATTTTTCAAAAAAACAATGCTGACTTTGGGCCTTCGTTTGGTTTTACAAAAGGAACAACTGACCAGGTTTTACTTAAGAAAAATTTTATAACACCTGATACACTTGGTTTTATTACGTCTCCTAAGTTTGGCCCTGCCGTTTCATGGAAAGAAATGCATTGGCGCGGTACAAGCGTTGAGCCCAATTCTGCTGATAATCCTTCTGTTGAAATAATCGGGATTGATTCCACAGGAAACGGCAGTACTCTTTTTAACGTAAATAAAAATCAACAGGATGTCGATATTTCTTCTGTAAATGCTGCAAAATATCCGTACATCCAATTAAAAATGCGAAATATCGATAGCCTCAGTTATACGCCTTACCAGCTTTCTTATTGGAGGGTAAATTACCAGGCGCCTCCGGAAGGAGCACTGACGCCGGCACTGTATTTCACATCAAAAGACACTTTGAACCAAGGAGACATTTTACATTTTGGAATTGCTTTTAAAAATATCAGTATTGCGAAGTTTGACAGCGTGAAAGTGAAATTGACAGTGATCGACAACAACAATGTTACACGCGTGTTACAAGTGCCGCGTCAAAAACCTTTGATAAGCGGTGATACGATCACATTAAAATATGATATTGATACCAAAAAGTTCAGTGGATTGAATACTCTTTTTGTTGATTTCAACCCGGATAATGATCAGCCTGAGCAATATCTGTTTAATAATTTCATGTACCGCAATTTTTATGTAAAAGCTGATCAGTACAATCCTACAATGGATGTTACTTTTGACGGAGTTCATATTTTAAACAGGGATATCGTTTCTGCAAGGCCGCACATTACCATCAAACTAAAGGATAATAATAAATCGCTGGCGTTGAATGATACGTCCTTGATAAAAGTTCAGATACAATATCCGGATGGTTCATTGCACAATTATCGTTTTGATAACGATACCCTGAGATTTACGCCAGCCAATCTTGCAAGCGGAGAAAACACCGCTACAATTGATTTCACACCTTCATTGCCGGGGGAAGATGACCAATATCAATTAATCGTATCCGGAAAAGATGTGGTAGGAAATAGCGCCGGAAAAGTGGATTATCACGTTGACTTCAGGGTGATTAATAAACCAATGATTTCCAATTTCATGAACTATCCAAATCCGTTTACTACTTCTACTGCGTTTGTATTCACGATCACCGGTTCGCAAATACCACAAAATATCCGGATCCAGGTATTAACGGTTACAGGAAAAATTATTCGCGAAATTACCCAGGACGAATTAGGCCCGTTGCACATTGGAAGGAATATTACCGATTTTAAATGGGATGGCACCGATATGTATGGACAGAAGGTTGCAAATGGCGTTTATTTGTATAGAGTGCTTACCAATCTGAATGGCCGGTCAATGGACCATTTCAAAGACGGCGATACGGATAATACGGATAAATATTTTACGAAAGGTTATGGGAAGATGTATTTGATGAGATAGAGAGAAATGGGAAATGAGAAATTGAGTTATTTGTTGGTTTGTTGATGTAAACAATTTATAACAATAATAGAATGACTTAACGATTGAATAAATCATTTTACATCTGCACCTTCACTCCATAAGCCAAATCGCCTGCATCACCCAATCCCGGCACAATATATCCTTTTGCAGTAAGTTCATCATCTATATCGCCGCACCAGATTGTCGCAGAAGGCTCGGCGCGCAACACGTATTCAATTCCAACGGTACAGGCAAGTGCACAGGCAATATGGATCTCTGAAGGATTTCCGGCATCACGGATAAACTGTAAGGTTTTTACAAGCGAAGCGCCGGTCGCAAGCATCGGGTCAGAAATAATTACCACGCGGTTTTCCATCTCAGGGCAACTGATATAATCGAGGCTGATCTCAAAAGTTCCATCTGGATTATGTTTCCTATAAGCACTGATAAATGCATTGTCTGCCTTATCGAAATAATTAAGAAAACCATTGTGCATGGCTAATCCGGCGCGCATAATGGTTGCAAGTACCGGTTGACTTTCGAGCACTTTACAATTTGATATTCCTAACGGAGTTGTAATTTCCTTTTCGACCCATGGTAATTTTTTACTGATTTCATACGCACATACTTCCGCAATATTTTCCAGGTTTTTACGGAACCTCATGCGGTCATTTTGCACTTCAATATCTCTCAATTGGCTAATCCAGTTACTTACCAAAGAATGATTGTCGCTCAGATTGATTACCATGTTTAATTTTTTTAAATCTAAAGATAAGTGCAATTCCGAAGGTTTTCAACGTTGCCGCCCTCCTGATTTAAAAATCAATACCGTAAGGTTGGCAACCTTTTATTAATTTGGCGCAAATCTAATTTTAAAAGAGGGAAAAACATTATGGTTTATAACGTGATCGGTTTAATGAGCGGAAGTTCACTTGACGGCCTTGATATTGCTTTTGTGGAGTTTACCGAAACGGCAGGCAAATGGGAATATGAAATAAAATGTGCCGCCTGCATTGAGTATGAAAATGAATGGATTCAAAAATTGAAAAATGCTATTCATTTTTCAGCACGCGATTATCAATTATTGCATACAGATTATGGAAGATATCTGGGAGAAAAAGTAAATGAATTTTCGAATATATTTCAATTACAACATCAGATCAGTCTTATTGCTTCGCATGGCCACACCACTTTTCATTTCCCCGAAGAAAAAATGACGCATCAATTGGGTGATGGCGCTGCAATTGCTGCAGAAACCGAACTTCCTGTTGTAACTGATCTTCGTTCTGTAGATATTGCCTTTGGTGGCCAGGGCGCTCCGATTGTGCCTTTGGGCGAAAAACTATTGTTTCCGGATTACCATTATTTTTTAAACATTGGTGGCATCGCCAATATTTCTATCAACAATAAAGCAACAAATAACGCTGATTCTTCTTCCGATAAAAACGAAATAATAGCCTTTGATATTTGTGCTGCAAACCGTGTTTTAAACATGCTTTCTGCCGAAAAAAATAAAGCGTATGATGAAGATGGAAAAATGGCGTCCTCAGGAAAAATAAATGAAGCGGCTTTAGAGAAATTAAATTCACTGGAATATTTTTCGCTTCCTTATCCAAAATCACTGGCCAACAGCTTTGGAACGGATATTATTTTCCCTTTGATCCAATCATTTAATCTTACCACCGAAGATTCTTTGGCGACTTATACAGAACACATTTCTATTCAAATAAAACATGCTCTTCAATCTTATTTTTCAAAAACAGACATTCAACAATTGATGATAACCGGCGGAGGCGCTTTCAATAAATTTTTAGTAGAAAGAATTTCAAAGCACTTACAGGAAATCAATTTCGAAGTTTTTATTCCCGAAGATGATGTGGTCATTTATAAAGAAGCGTTGATCATGGCGTTGCTTGGAACCCTGCGCTGGCGTGAACAATATACGGTTTTATCATCAGTAACCGGCGCAAAAAGAAACAGCATCGGTGGCGCTTTATGGCTTGGTACAGAAGCATAAATTTCTTTTTTGTTTAAGAAATATTTGTATGCGTCTCTGCTATTTTTCATTATTTTTCATTTTGAAAAAATACCATAATGAAAAAATATTTTGCAGTGGTAATTCTTGTAGCAATTTTTTTATTTGCCTGTAATGAAAATGATTCTTCACAGCAAAAGAAGGAAAGTTATGAAGTAACCAAGAAAGAATTATTATCAAAAGAACAAACGGATCCAACCGCTTTTATTTCCATAAGTGGACATAATAAAAAAAATATTGTCGGTCAAACCGTCGTTAGGGGCACTTTGACAAACAAGGCTTCTATCGCCGTTTTTAAAGATGTGGATATTAAATTATCCTTTTATTCTAAAACAAAAGCGCTTTTGGAAACCGATAAAGAAACCATTTTTGAAATCCTCGAACCGGGAGAATCCAAAGATTTTAAAACCAAATATTTTGCACCAAAAGGCACTGATAGTGTAGGCTTGCAGGTGCTGAGCGCCAAAGTGATTGCCCATTAAAGGATGTCAGTAAAGAAAGAAATAACTGCAATTTCTAATTTCCTTTTTTAAAAAATTAAACTTTAATGCGATTGAAAATATTTTTATCATTTGCTGTTTTTCTTTTTACAGGAATTAATATTTCTGCACAATCAAAAAAGTTTCGTGTCGTAGCTTATTATGGCGGAAGAGCTACGATGGTTGATAGTTTTCCGATTGAAAAACTGACACACATTATTTTCAGTTTTGCACATTTAAAAGGAAACGAATTACACATCAACAATGCGCGCGACACTGCAACGATACAAGCGATGATTAAATTAAAAACAAAAAATCCGGAATTAAAAGTTTTGATTTCTCTTGGCGGATGGAGTGGTTGTGCCACTTGCTCCGATGTTTTTTCTTTAAAAAAAGGAAGGAAAGATTTTGCAAGATCGGCAAAGCAATTGTGCAAATACTTCGGTGCAGATGGAATAGATCTGGATTGGGAATATCCGGCAATTGCTGGTTTTCCTGGACACAAATACCAACCGTCCGATAAAGAGACTTTTACAAAACTGGTAAAACAATTGAGAAAGGCCTTGGGCAAAAAGCACGAAATTACATTTGCAGCCGGCGGTTTCAAACAATATATTGATTCGGCTGTAGAATGGAAAAAAGTGATGAAGAAAATAAATTTCGTAAACCTGATGAGTTATGATTTGATAAATGGATATGCTTCTGAAACCGGCAATCATACTGCCTTATACAGCACTCCTCAGCAATTTGAATCAACTGACCAGGCAGTAAATCAACTGATAATTTTGGAAGTTCCCAAAAATAAAATTGTGATTGGCGCTGCCTTTTATGGAAAGGTTTGGGAAAATGTTGCAGACACCGCAAACGGTCTTTATCAAAGTGGCAAATACATTGGCAACATCATGTTTAGAAACTTCGATACACAAATGTCCGCGGACAGTGGTTTTCTAAATCATTGGGATAGCGTTGCGAAAGCACCTTATTCTTATAACGCTGAAAAAAAGCTTTTTGTTACTTACGATGATAAGAAATCAATAGCGCTAAAAACGAAGTATGCAATTGAGCACGGCCTTGGAGGCATAATGTTTTGGGAACTTGCTTATGACGCTTTTAACGACGGGCTTTTGAATGTAATAGATGATACTATAAAAAACTTGTTGCAGCAAAAGTAAAACAGATGTACACCACATTCTGTGAAAAATATGTTGCAGAAATCCTTAACAAATCCTTATCTCTGTCCAATTAATCTTTCTTTCATTTTTTATTTCTCATATCCAGAACGGCTGTAAAACCCGGTTCCAATTTTAATATGAAAAATAAAATTTTACTCATCGTCGCTGTACTTTTTTCAAGTGTCAGTTTCGCACAGACAACTCCTTCTTTCGGTGTAAAAGCAGGCATCTTATCATCCGGCATTCGGGGAGATGCTGTTGATAATTTAAATAACATTCTCGATTTCACCAAGGGTGGAATTACTACAAAAGATTACACCGGATTCTTTGCCGGAGGCTATGGAACCATTCCTGTAACAGAAAACTTTTCTATCGAACCTGGAATTTATTATTCGTTAAAAGGCTATGAATTAGACGGTTCTTTAAATTTAAAAGGCCTTGATTTTTTGGGCGCTAACGCAAAAGCCATTTTGCAATCCCAGTATGTAGATGTTCCCCTTTTATTGAAAGGAAATTTCGGCGGCTTCCAGATTTTTGCAGGCCCACAAATTTCTTACCTGGCTTCAGCAAATCTCAAAACAACCGCAGGCGTTTTAGGCATCAATTTATTAAACAAAACGATGGATGCCACTTCACAATTTAATCGTTGGAATGCGGGCGTTACGGGCGGCATCGGCTATCAATTTTCCAATGGCCTCAATATTTCTGCTTCATACGATTACGGTTTATCAAAAATGGACGCGAACCATCGTGTGAATGCATACAACAATGCCATAAAATTAGGAATAGGAATTACCTTCTGACATCACAAAAGTTCCCGGCTTTGACGCCAGGAATTTTTGCAACAAATACAATTGAGAAATTCAAATGCGGTTTTGATAAAAATATTATTATACATGAAGAGAGGTTTACGCCTCTCTTTTTATTGAAACGAATAAACATACAGTTGTTCATTTTTTAGAACATAAATCCGGTGGGAGCTGATTTTGATAGCTGTATTATCTTGCAATTGAGGCAGCAATTTATAAGCAACGACGTCCGGTAAGGGCGGGGTGTATTTATAGATATTTTGTTTATCAAACCCATAAATATTTTTGCCAGAAACTTCCATATCCGTCCAGTTTAAAAACGAAAGTTTTGTTTTAAAACTTCCGTAATAATCAAAAATATAGATGCCTTTTTCAGGATCGTATAAATAAACAAATCCATCGCGGTCAATGATTTTTACCGGATCTGGAACGGAATCAAAAAGCAACCGAAAGTCAACCGTTTCCGAAAGCAGATTTCCATTGTCGTCTATCTCTTTTAATTTATTATCCTGCTCATCAAAAAGCCAGATATTGCTGTCATAAGAACTGGTAACAGCACGGACTCGGAAAATATTTTGCTTCCGCAAATTAATTGCGGTTACAACATTCAAATATTTGTCAAGCAAAATAATGGTAGAAAAATTCTGATAAAAAAGAATCGTCTTCCACGGATTTTCTGCATCTACATAAGATAGTTTTCCATACTTGGTTACTTCATTAAAAACACCAACCGAATCTCCCTGTTCATTGTATTTTTTCAATTGATTTCCAGGAGTTATCAGGTAAAGCGCTCCGATATTATCTACAGAAAATGAAGCAACAGGAAATGGTATTTCTTTTATGAAGCGAAATGCGGAATCTTTTTGAGCAAAGGATAAAGTTGTGGCGGCAGACAAACAAATAAGCAGGAAAATGTTTTTCATGATTGATGATATTTCAGTGAAAGATTTTCACCGTCAAAAACCGCGTAAGTAAAATATTTTATCCAATCGCCCAAGTTGATATAAACACTTTCATCGTTCAACTTATATTCAATTGGCAAGTGCCGGTGCCCAAAAATAAAATAATCGACGTGTTTTTTTTCCAACATGTCTTTCGCATAAATAATCAACCACTCTTTATCATCTCCCAGGAAATGTTCGTCTCCCGATCCGGTAGTAGCGCGGCTTTTACGACTGAAATAATCTGCAATTCCAATTCCTGCAGATGGATGAAGCATTCCAAAAAGTGTTTGTGAAAATTTACTTCTAAAAACTTTTTTCATCATTTTATAACGATGATCACCCGGGCCTAATCCATCCCCATGACCAATTAAAAACTTTTTCCCATTAAAATCGAATTCCTTTGGCTCATGAAAGACTTCGATGTTTAATTCCTTTTCAAAATATCCATTCATCCACATATCATGATTGCCTACAAAAAAATAAATGGTGATTCCACTATCTGTGAGTTCGGCAAGTTTGCCGAGGATTCTTACAAATCCTTTTGGCACTACTTTTTTATATTCATACCAGAAGTCAAAAAGATCACCCAAAATGAATATTACCTCAGCATCGTTTTTTATGTCCTCCAGGAATTTCACAATGCGTTTTTCACGAATCAGACTCGTTTCATGATCAGGAGCTCCAAGATGAAAATCTGAAAGAAAGTATATTTTTTTGCCGGGTTTAAGTTGCATTGAAAATGGTAAACAGTTAAAAAAGTTCGTTTGCTAGTTCTTCTTTCGTTTTATTCACTCTTATTTTATAAAGTTAAAGAGAAAGTAACCCTATCCAGCCAGTAATGGCTTGTCAATCAAAAATACATACACCTCCTTGGGACCGTGAACACCTACCACCAATGTTTTTTCAATGTCCGCCGTGCGGCTGGGTCCGGCAGCAAAGGTGATAAATGAAGGAATATTGTTTCCATATTTTTTTTTCAAATCTTTGAGTGCATCACGTGTATCAAATACCAATTGGTCTGTATAAGCAACGCAAATATGAACCGGAGCATAAGCACTTACGGTTCGACCACTTTCTTGCGCGCTGCTCATCACAATCGCACCGGTTCTTGCTACAAGATAATTGCAGGACGTAATTGCTGCATCACAATTTGCTAATGACGATTTTTTAATTTCCGCAAATTCTTCAGATCCAAACAGACTCAAAAGTTGATTTTCCTTACAATAGACATTTTCCCATTTTTTTTGAATGATCAGTTTTCTAATTTGGTTTTTTGCATCAGTTTCATTTACACAAAAGGCAAATTTTCCCAACAATTTTGAAAATTCCTCGGCGAATATAATTTCAAGGTCTTCTGCCGGCGCCTGAAAAACAGAACTGGTTCCTTCGCTTTTAGGAAAAGGTAAAGGCGTTGAATTACTCAACGCCTCTCTTATTTTTTTTAAAATTTTTTCTTTAGAAGAAGAAACTTTCATTTTGATTATTTAATATTGGCATCGTTGGTATCCACTACGTGAATAGCCGAATCCACAACTGCTTCTTTTGGATTATCTACAAAGTCCAATGCCTTTTTATCTTCGTAGGGCCTTTTACCAATCAAAGCTTCCACATCACTTTTGAAAAGAACTTCTCTTTTCAATAATTCCTGCGCAATAATTTCGACTTCTTTTCTCTTTTCCGTTAATAAGGCTTTCGTCCTTTCAAAAGCAACCGCAATCAGTTTGCGAACTTCCTCATCTATCATTTTTCCAGTTTCTTCGCTAAAAGGTTTTTGGAAAGAATTTTCCTGTGCCGGGTCATAATAGCTGACATTGCCTACTTTTTCATTCATGCCATATACAGTGACCATTGAATAAGCCATTTTTGTTACCTGCTGCAAATCGTTGCTTGCGCCGGTAGATATTTTTCCGAAAAAGATCGTCTCAGAAGCCCGTCCACCGAGAGTCATACATATTTGGTCGAGCAATTGGTCGGTATTATATAGATACTGCTCTTTCGGTGTATATTGAGCATAACCCAATGCCGCGGTGCCTCTGGGCACAATAGTTACTTTTAACAATGGATAAGCATGCTCTAAAAACCAGCCACAGATAGCGTGACCAGCTTCATGATATGCAATAATCTCTTTTTCTTCGGGCAGAATGATTTTATTCTTCTTTTCCAATCCGCCAATGACCCGATCAATTGCGTCCTGGAAATCATTCATATCAACCGCTTCCTTTCCGTTTCTTGCAGCAATCAATGCTGCCTCATTACAAACGTTGGCAATATCGGCGCCAGCAAAACCGGGAGTTTGCTCGGCCAGCTTATGTGTATCCAAAGTCTGTGAAACTTTAATAGGAATGAGGTGAACTTTAAATATTGCTTCACGACCAACCAGGTCAGGACGATCAATGCTTATTTGCCTGTCAAACCTTCCGGGACGTAATAAAGCACTGTCCAAAACATCCGGCCGATTGGTGGCCGCAAGAATAATAATGCCTAAATCTGTTCCAAAACCATCCATTTCTACCAACAACTGGTTCAGCGTATTTTCTCTTTCATCATTACTCATCATCATATTTTTGCCTCTCGCACGCCCTATCGCATCAATTTCATCTATAAAAATAATACATGGCGCTTTTTCTCTTGCCTGTTTGAACAGATCTCTCACACGGCTGGCACCAACACCCACGAACATTTCTACAAAATCACTTCCGCTTAGGCTGAAAAAAGGAACCTGTGCTTCACCGGCCACCGCTTTTGCCAACAAGGTCTTACCGGTTCCAGGAGGGCCAACTAACAGCGCTCCTTTTGGAATTTTACCACCGAGGTTGGTATATTTTTTAGGATTTTTTAGAAAATCTACAATTTCCATTACCTCCACTTTTGCTTCATCAAGGCCGGCGACATCACTAAAATTGATATTTACTCTCGTACCTTTTTCAAAAAGTGTTGCTTTCGATTTTCCAATATTAAAAATGCCACCAGGACCACCTGCTCCTGCACCTCCCCCTACTTTGCGCATCATCATGATAAATACCAGCGCAATTAAAAGGATGGGCAACAACGTACTGACGATCTGACTAAACAATTCACCTTCATCCTGTGGATTGTCTGGCACTTGTTTTACCTGGGGATTGTCTTTATAAAATTGAGCCAGTTGAGTAGCAAAAATTTCATCTTTGATGATATTAAAATAAGCCTGCGGCCCATCTTTTATTTTTTTTACATCATCATAGTTTGGTCCAAAGACGGTTTTAAAATAGCCGGCATCGCTATCTAATTTTTGAGGATTTATAAAAACCCGCACTAATTTTTTATTCCCAACGGTTTTTATCTGATCAACGTCGCCCTGGCGAAGCATTGTATAAAAATCGGTATTATTAATTAATACGCCAGAACCTCCCATTGAACCTCTATAAAGATTGTATCCGATAATTAAGGCGAAAATAATTCCGTAAACCCAATAAATACTAAGCCTGGGCTTCTTTTTCGGATCTTCTTCCGGCGGAGTTCCGGGCGATAAATTTGGATTCAATCTTCTTTGTAATGATTTCTTTTTCTGTTCTTCAGTTGCCATAGTGTTCTTGCTTCCGCAATATTTTTTATCTTAATTCTTTTCCAGGAATCAGATCTTTTTTTAATGTTTAATTTATATTTTATTTTGATTAATGCTCAACCGCTGCTGCATCACTCCACATTTCTTCCAGCTTGTAAAACTTTCTTGGTTCAGGAAGCATGATGTGCACAACGACATTAACGTAATCAATCAAAATCCATTGTTCACCTTGCCTTCCTTCGTGCTTATAAGGAATTTCACCACATTTCTTTTTCACTTCTTCCTCTACAAAATCAGCAATTGCTTTTAATTGTATCGGGTTAGACGCTTCGCAAATAATGAAAAAATCTGTAACTGCTTCAGGGATTTTTTTCAGGTCGAGGCTTACAATTTTTTCTCCTTTTTTTTCCCGTATTGCATGGATAATCGTTTTAAATAGCTTGCTATTTCTTGTTATCCGTGCTACACTTGATTTTTTTCTTTTTTCCAGTAATGTTAAATTGTTCAAATGTGTTCTTTTTATCACGCTAATTTCAGCAATCAGCAAAAATAAATTTATTCTCTTAGATTGCAGCTTTGCACGTAAATTTTGTGTCTATTTTATCAAAAATACTATAAATCTTTATTAATCTTTTTTTATGTCTTCTTCGCCTGAAAATATAGTACTTCTGGGCAGTGTCGATAGTACCAACAACTATGCCATGGCAATGATCCAAAAGGGTGATAGCAGTGCAATAAAGCCAGTATTTGCATTGGAACAAACACATGGAAAAGGAAGGCGTGGCAAGTATTGGAAAAGCAATAAGGGAGCTAATATTATGCTTTCAATACCGGTACAGATCCAATGGCTTACGATATCCAGGCAATTTCAATTGAGCGTGGCTGTTGCATTGGCCTGCCGCGACCTTTTCTCGAAATATATTTTAGCAAATCTTTTTATAAAATGGCCGAACGACCTTTTTATTAATGACAGGAAGGCAGGAGGAATTTTGATCGAAAACATTATCAAAGGTACTTTATGGCAGTGGGCGATAATTGGAATCGGATTAAATATTAACCAGGAAGAATTTGAAGAATTCAATTTGCAAGCGACCTCCTTAAAACTGGAAACCGGGCGAAATTTTGATGTTCTAACCATGACACGAGAACTGATTTCTGTAATTTTAAAAAGAATAGAAGAGTTAAAATCCAGCAATTTTGAAAAAATGTTGGAAGAATATAATCAACATTTATTTGCCAGGAATAAAACAGTAAAATTGAAAAAAGAAAACGTCATTTTTCAAACAAAAATCATCGGCGTTTCTTCATCCGGACAATTAATTACCAAAGATTCATTAGAAAGAAGGTTTGACTTTGATGAAGTGGAATTTAAAGGATTGGTTTGAAGGGAATCATATTTTTTAAGAAAAAAGGGATAAAACCAAAGGTAACGGCAACTTGTTCACCCTAGCAACAACATCAATTTAATAATTTGCATTTGTTGTTTGCAAAATCCATTTTTGTCCCATATTTTAGAATCTACTAATTTCTCCTTAATTTTTCATTCGAAAAAAGTAGTGCGCCTTTTCACCTGCAGTCTTTCCTACCCATAAGAAAGTAAAAAAATACAATTTGCTAGTTGAAATCGTCACCATTACGTTGAAGCAATTATAAAGTTTGAGTTTCGATATTGCTTTAAGTGACAAAACAGAAATTCATTTATTTATTGCTCTGCTGTTATTTCAATCGATTAAAAGCGCTTTTCTAAATGACTGAAGAAATGCAATACGGTTAAAAATCTTTTAAAGATGTATGAAGATAAAAAATTGTGCTGCGACTCTTTCATATCATCCTTGAAACACCTTATCTTTGCGCAAAATTTAGAAGAACTATGGTCTCTAAAAGCATGAAATCTTTATTGGTAGCGGTTTTCAGCGTTTTTTTACTTTCATTTTCAAACAGCGCTTTTTCACAGGAAAACCAGCACGAACATAAAGCAACTGAAGAAAAATTTGATCCGACCACTGCAATTCTGAATCACGTGCAGGATGCTTATGAATTTCATTTTTTTACCATAGGCGATTTTCATGCATCAATTTATCTGCCGGTAATATTATATTCTCCGCAAAAAGGCCTTTCCATTTTCTCTTCAAAAAGATTCGGACACGATCATGATCAGGAATATGATGGCTACCGCATGAAGGATGAAAAAACCATCGTAGCTGTAGATCCAAATGTAAAAGTTTATGATTTTTCACTGACACGTAACGTGGTACAAACGCTGATAGCTTTAACGTTATTTACGATATTAATGATCAAAATCGCGAACAAATATAAAAAAGGACATGGCGTTGTTTCGGCTCCTTCCGGTGCGCAGAGTTTGATGGAGCCGATCATTATTTTCGTAAGAGAAGAGGTGGCAAAAGTAAATTTAGGCAAAAGATGGGAGCGATATATGCCTTATTTACTTACTGTTTTCTTTTTTATTTTGATCAATGCTCTGTTCGGAATGATTCCCGGCGCCGCTAATGTGGCCGGTAATATTGCATTTACCTTGATACTTGGGTTGATCTCTCTTGTAGTTATCTTATGTAGTACCACACCTCATTTCTGGAAACACATGGTATGGCCACCGGATGTACCTTTTTTGGTAAAAGTAATTTTGGTACCGGTAGAACTTTTTGGACTTTTTGTAATTAAACCGGGTGCGCTAATCATTCGTCTTTTTGCAAACATGATTGCAGGTCATATTGTAATTCTGGCCTTCATTTCCCTGATCTTTATTTTTGGTGCCATGAGCACAGCAGCCGGATGGGGATTTTCACCTTTCTCAGTCATTTTTGTAGTATTCGATTATTTTATTGAAATATTGGTAGCATTTATCCAGGCATTTATTTTCACCGCTCTTACCGCCATATTTATCGGGCAGGGCTTTGAAGGAAGCGACCACGATGTGCCCCATGAAGATCACGCATATATTTAAATTTTTTATTCATATCAAAACCCAGAATTATGTCACTAATGACCTTGTTATTTGAAGCTGGATTCTCGCACATGGGTGGAGCTATCGGCGCTGGTCTTGCTGCTGTTGGAGCAGGTATCGGTATCGGCCAGATAGGTAAAGGAGCAGTAGAAGGTATTGCCCGCCAACCGGAAGCAGCAAATGAAATCCGCGCCAACATGATCCTTGCCGCCGCCCTTGTAGAAGGGGTTGCCCTTTTTGCGGTTATCGCAGGATTATTGGCTGTTTTAAAAACTGCCACCGGCGCCTAAGGGCAAATTTTTACTGCATCCGAAGCACAGGGCGGAGGGTGCAGTATTTTTTATTTTTAAAATTATAAATTAAATATATGGAATTATTACTTCCTAAACTTGGTTTAATCCTTTGGACACTGATCGCCTTCGGCATTGTGTTTTTTATTCTTGCAAAATATGCATGGAAACCCATTTTAAAATCTTTGGATCAAAGGGAAAAAAATATTTCAGATTCTATTCTTTCTGCAGAAAATGTAAAGAAAGAAATGGCTGCATTAAAAAGTGAAAACGAAGCGTTGTTGGCCAAAGCGCGTGAAGAAAGATCGCAAATGATGAGAGAAGCCAAAGAAACACGCGACAAAATAATCCAGGAGGCTAAAGAACAAGCACGGAAAGAAACCAGCAAAATTGTTGCTGATGCACAAGCCGTTATTAATCAGCAGAAAATGGCTGCAATCACTGATCTAAAAAACCAGGTTGGAAATCTGGTACTTGAAGTAAGTGAAAAAGTGTTGCGTCGTGAATTGAACAACAAAGAAGACCAGGAAAAATATATTCAGCAACTGGCTCAAAATGTCGAGCTGAACTAATTAAAAACAAAATGAATAATCCTCGTTTAGCCCAGCGCTATGCCAAAAGCCTGGTAGATATTGGAACAGAGCTGAATCAATTAGATGCAGTGCGCAATGATATTGTATTTTTAAAATCCGTGGTAGATAACAGCCGAGATTTTGTGCTGATGCTCAACAGTCCGATTATCAATCCGGATAAAAAATATAAGGTAATTCATGCGATCACCAACGGAAAAATCTCGAAAATTACTGAAACGTTTTTGAAATTACTTTGTAATAAGAACCGTGAAGCGAATCTTCCGGGCGTTGTCACTTCTTTCATCGAGCAATTCAACAAAATACGCGGGTTGCATAATGCCACTTTAACTACCGCAACTCCGGTGAGCAAGGAACTAAAGGAGTCCTTTATTTCAAAAATAAAAGCATCTACAAATTACGATAATGTGCTTTTGGAAAGTGTAGTGGATGATAAAATTATCGGAGGTTTTATTTTACAAATGGAAGGAAAACTGATCGACAACAGTATTTTGAGAAATCTTCAGGATGTGAAAAAACAATTCGCCAATAATGATTACATGCATAAATTGAGATAGAAAAAGTCACAAGATTTATTTTAATAAAAAAACCCGGAAATTCCGGGTTTTTTTATTGTATTTCTTTCTTCCTCGAAAACTACTTTTCAGCGAAAGAACAAATAATCGCGATTTGTGTTTTTCAAAATAAACAAAAGCGGTTAATCCTCATCTCCGCCACCTTCTTTGTTATAAGCTTTTATGAATAAAGCCCCCAGATTTTTTTGCGGTGGAATATAATCTTCAAAGGTTTCTCTTACTTCACGCGGAGCTTTGTTAAATTCAGCATCAAGGCCGCTCCACATTTGCCTCCAGTCAATATTTTTTCCTTCCCGCAGTGTTTTGTCTAACGCATCGATAATCGGCTTATTTACATTCATGGCGCCGGTTTGCTTTGTAGAAATAATGTGTGCATCCGGGCAATATTTCAAAATGGTTTTCAAATTCTGATATCCGCCACAGGATCCCAACATGATGATTTTAGCACTTTCCGGAAGCTGCTGGATCGTATAAGGTAAATGGTAACTATGCCCGCGATGTATAACTATTGAAGGTTTCAGCCCTTTTGAATCCAGGTAATCTATCAGGTCTTCCTGGGCTTTTGCATCTTTATCCGTCTCATTATCCAAAGGAAGATTTGCATAAATACTAATGGGTTTCCCCTTTTTTGATCGGATCTCTATCCATTCCTTTTTTTGGGAAATTGACCAGTCACTGGCGGGAAATGACGTAAGGTAACTGGCAAAAGATGCTTTACCATCTTTATCGCCATAGAAAAATACCTGTTCGATAATTCTTCCGGAATCATCTGCCAGGTAATTATAATCTACAGTATAAATAGGAGGAATTCCGATCGCTTTGGCAAGATCAATACCGTTTTTCGGGTCAGCAGAAAGGAAGATCGTTTTTAAAAGACTGTAAATTTTGCGGCCTCTTTCATTATTTTCTTTAATACACCTTTGCTCGTTCCATTCCACATTTTGTAGCATCGATTTCTGCAAGTCCGGACTGGTAATACTTCCGTAAGAATCAGCCACATCCACCGCGTCTTCCAGGGTTCTGGTCGTTTCTAATTTGGCCACAAAAGCCTGCATCAGTTTTTCAGAATTTTCCGGCATTGTCTTTAAAAATTCACTCAGCTTATTATATTCCGCCGCCATTTTTATAAACTTTTTAAAATGGTCAAAATTCAGAGAAATAAGTAACGAATCGCCGTGTGGATTCGGCCCCATTTTTTGAATCATCCGGTCAAAACTGTATTTATAACTGGAAGTGTAGATATCATTTTCGCCCAAAACCATCATGTAATAAAGTCCTTGAGCATCCAATGGTTGTATAGCTTTGAAACGTACTGCCGGGTTTGGGTTCTCGTGCAGTTCATTAATGGGTGTAATAAAATGCTGCAGCGCTTTTGCTTTCAACATATCCACCAACCCGTTTGCGCCTAACATCGCAACAGGCGTATCGCCCTGAACCAGCCGCGAATAATAGTTTATTTCGGTTTTAACCAACAAGTTATAATAGCCAATGCTGTCATAAGTTCTGTCTGATGTGCCGGCAACTTTTTCAATTTCAGCAATGGTTTTCTTTCCACTGATCAGATCGTCGAGAAAGGGAAAATAAAACAATGCACGATTCTGTGTACTTAGTTGCACTACCGTTTTAATCCGTGGATCGTCTATTCTTCTGATCAGTTTTCCCTGCGGACTGCTGGCAGATTGGGCATAAGTATATAACTGGCTTGGGCTGTTATTGAATGCTTCAATTACCATAGAATCAGCAAAGGGCTCATTTACATAAGGCGCCAGGTTTTCAAGGATTTTATCCGGATTTATCTCACAGAATTTTCTGAACAACGCAATTTTACTTTCCTGGTATCCGGCATTTTCATTAAAAATCGAAGCATTTATAAGTCCAACTTCATAAGGCACTTTTTCAATAAGTGGCGTCATATTTTCGCCTTTGATATTTGCCTGAAAAATTTCGTAAAAATTTTCTACAAGCAAAGGAGCCAATGACGGATTGATGGTATGTTTTTTCCAGCTAAAGATAAAATCCTTTAAAAGGTCTTCAACATATCTTAAGTATCTTACTTTATCATTATTGGTTAAGCTGCTGTCAATTTCAATATCATTTCTCAGCACATTTATTTTGCGAATCAATGCATCCGTTACCTGCAAGTTCACATCCGCATTTGTGCCCACTTTTACCAGGCCATCCAGCCGTCCGTCGGCTTTGTCGGCAAGCTTTTGTTCTTCCTTAATATGATCATGGAATAATCGCCTGCCTATCGGAATCTTTGTGGTATCACTCGCAGAAGCCTTAAATGGTATAAAAGAAATAAATAGAATTAGGGTAAATAAAAACCTCATTGCTTTTTAGGATTAATAGAAGCAAAAATACTTCCAATAGATACAAATTTAGCTATTGCTTTACCTTAACAGATATATTATTGGCTGAAAACGCTGCATCTGGCAAGGTTATTAACCTTTTGTTATGAACTAAACAATTGTAAGCAATCGAACTCTTAAAAGCTTCTCTAAACAATATTATTAAATTGTAAACAGACATTCGGAAAATAATTATTTAATATAGGTTTGCAGATCATGAACCAGGAAACAAAAACACGTACGATATTAATAGCCGATGATGAGCCGGATATTCTGGAAATTCTGAATTTTAATTTACAGGCAGAGGGCTACCAGGTAATCAATGCAACCAACGGCAACGAAGCTGCAAGACTTGCTAAATTGCATAAACCGGATCTGATCATACTTGATGTAATGATGCCTGGAAAATCCGGTTTTGAAGTTTGCAAAATTTTACGCGCGGATAAAGAATTTGAAAACACGATCATCATCTTTTTAACAGCCTTGAATGATGAAAGCACCGAGATAAAAGGGCTGGAAACTGGTGGAGATGATTACATCAGCAAACCCATCAGTCCAAAAGTGCTGATAAGCCGCGTGAATGCGCTTTTCAGAAGAATCATCAAAGAAACAGGAAGTATTTTGCAAATCGGCGATCTTACTATCGACCGGGAAAGATATATCGTTAGTTTGAAAAATGAAGAAATCAGTCTTGCACGAAAAGAATTTGAACTGCTGGAATTACTTGCGTCTAAACCGGCAAAAGTTTTTTTAAGAAATGAAATTCTGGATAAGGTTTGGGGAACAGAAGTAATTGTTGGCGACAGAACCATTGACGTGCATGTAAGAAAGATCAGGCAAAAATTAGGCGACGATTGCATTGTTACGGTGAAGGGAGTAGGATATAAATTTAAAATGTAAAGCACCATTAAACTAATTAACAGTTTTTAATTCTATACATTTCTCAATTGCCTTTACATTTGAATAAATAAAAAAATCCTATGAAAAAATTAATTCCCTTTTTCGTTTTGTTGCTTTTTTCTTTTTCCCTTTCAGCCCAGAAAGACTCTTCCAATAAATTAGGAGGATTGTTTAAAAAAGCCAGCTCCATGCTTTCAAAGAATTCTTCTGCGGGCAGCGGATTATCAACAGGGGAGATTGTTTCGGGATTAAAAGAAGCCCTTTCGCTTGGAGCAGAAAAAAGCACATCAAAACTTTCTGCGCCCGATGGATTCTTTAAAGATGCCGCAGTAAAAATTTTATTACCGAAACAGGTACAGGACATAGAAAAGAAAATGAGAATGCTCGGTTTGGGAAAACTGGTTGACAATGCCGAACTGAGCATGAACCGAGCAGCCGAAGATGCGTCCAAATCTGCAGCACCCATTTTTCTCTCTGCCATCAAACAAATGACTATAACCGATGCATTGAATATTCTACGTGGTACTGATACAGCTGCTACTTCATATCTACGAAAAACAACTACTCCAAAACTTACCACTGCCTTTATGCCGATAAT
>JBQCFI010000442.1:0-23205 GCA_051959325.1 Ginsengibacter sp.
TTAAAATCAGCATAAGGAGCTTCGTCAAAAACATTGGTCACCTTGAAGCCCGACGGGACATCGACCGCGATATTTGAAATCGTCCATTTGCCCGCGAGATGGCTGTTGGTTGGCGTTAAGTTCGTGGCATTTTTTGAAGAAGAGCAGCTGATAAGAAACGTAGTTGTAGCAAAAATGATTATGATTAAAAGTATTTTTTTCATGAAAATAGAAATTGTTTTTTTCCTCCAATGCAGAAATCCTGCCAACCTTCAACTATGAACCTTCAACCTTGAACCTAAACCTTCAATATCTCATCTAAACTCGATGGCCTTTACCGGTTGTATTTTTTTGATTAATAAAGATGGAATGATAAGCATTAAGAAACAAACAATTAAGGTAGCCACATCAATGGCTGCAATCTGCCACCAGATTACATCTGCATGAGCCTGCTTCATAAAATACGCCTCTTCATCCAGCTTGATAAAACCGGTTGCTTCCTGCAAATAACAAATTCCTAATCCAAGCAAAGTTCCTGCTATAACCCCCGTAAAAGCAATGATGGTTGTGTTGTATAAAAAGATTTTCTGAATGGTCAGATTTTTTGCGCCGATGGCTTTTAGAATCCCCACCATGGTGGTTCTTTCCAACACTAAAATGATCAGGCAGGTAATCAGGTTTACCACTGCCACAACCATCATGATCACCAATAAAATACTTTTTATTCTTCCCTGCAGATTCAGCCAGTCAAAAATATTCGGATAAATTTCCTGGATGGTTTTGCTATACCATCTTCCAGGCAGCATTTCCGAATCGTATAAATAATTATTGACTGAATCTGTTTGTTTATAATCTTTCAGAAATATCTCATAACCGCCGATTTCATCCGGTTTCCAGTCGTTCAGCCTTTGAATTAATTTGATATCGCCGATGCAAAAGTTATGATCATATTCATCAATTCCCGTTTTAAATATTCCCGCAATTTTTAATTTTCTTGCCCGCTGGCTTCCGTCACTCTGAATAAACAAAATGATCACACTATCGCCAACATTCGCCTCCAGTTGATTGGCGGTATATGCAGAAATATCAATGTCTTTGCTATACCCGCTATCGGTAAAAGAAATCCATTTTCCTTTTTGTAAAAATGAATTGAGCCTACTGAAATCAAAACTGCTGTCAACACCTTTCATTAAAACACTTTCAATGTCATCTTTGAAGCGAATGATGGCAGACTTTGTAGCATATCTGGCCACGTTTTTTACCTGTGGCATTCCTTTTAAAAAAAGCTCCAGTGTATCGTTTCTTTCAATCGGTGTTTCTTCAGCAATATTCGCCTGCGACATTACATTTTGTTGCACGCGGATGTGTCCCCAAAAACTAAAAACTTTATTGCTGATTACATTTTGGAAACCATTCACAAAACTTAATGCCACAATCATCACTGCAACGCTTATCATTGTAGCCGTAATTGCCAGCCCGATGATGAATCGTGAGAATGTTTTTTGTTTGTTAAAAGCGATTCTTCCGGCTATAAAAGATGAAACATTCAAAAGGACTATTTTTGATTTTTGTAAAACTAATTTTTTTTAAATCATTAAAATGAAAACGCTAACAGTTGTTTTTCTTTTCGCCATATTTCTCACTTCGGTAAATTTGTTTGCCCAATCTCCTGATACCATTTATGCGAAAAATATTAAAACGGTAAGGCTATATAATGCAGGAAATCAACTCTCGATGCCGGTATTGAAATTAAATGGTAATGACTTGCTGGAACTGCATTTCGACGATCTGGATGCGGATGTAAAATATTATTATTACACTTACCAGCTTTGCAACAGCGATTGGACACCGGCGAATCTTGGCCAGTTTGATTACCTGAAAGGTTTTACACAAACCCGCATCACCAATTACCGTTTCTCGGCCGTTTCTCATGTAAGATATACTCATTACCAGGCTGTGTTACCGGATCAAAGCATGTATCCGACAAGATCCGGAAATTATATTTTAAAAGTCTTTTTGAATGGGGATACTTCGCAATTGGTATTCACGAAAAGACTATTGGTGATCGATAATAAATCTACAATAGCTGCAAGAGTTACTCAGCCGTATGCTCCGCAATTTATGCATACGCATCAAAAACTTCAATTTACAGTTGATGTAAAAGCGTTGCAATCTTTTAATGCTGCACAACAGATAAAAGTGGTTGTGCTTCAAAATTACCGTTGGGATATAGCCATGACGAATTTAAAACCGACATTTATCCGCGGAACTTCGCTTGAATATAATTCTGAAAATACTGCTGTTTTTCCTGCGGGAAAAGAATGGCGCTGGCTGGATCTTCGCGACTTTCATTTGCAAAGCGATCGCGTTTTAACCGCTGATTATAAGAAGAATTCAACAGATATTTTTTTGCGTTCTGATGCATCTTTGGCCAACCAAGGATACGTGTATTATCGGGACCTCAATGGGATGTCAACGATAGAAGCGATCCGTGGAATCAATCCCTATTATGAGGCAGATTATGCTACCGTATATTTTTCTTTCGTACCGCCTAACGGTGAAGCGTACTCAAATGAAGACATTTATCTTTTTGGGCAATTAACTGATTATAATTTTACCGACAGCACGAAAATGATTTTCAATCCACAGGAAAAAAAATATGAAACACATCTTCTGCTGAAGCAGGGATATTATGATTATACTTACATGGCCGTCGATAAAAATAATCCTGCTGTTTATTCTGAAATGGATGGAAATTATTTTGAAACAGAAAATCTTTACACGATCCTGGTTTATTACAGGCCATTCATTGGACGGTCAGATGAATTGATTGGTGTGGCTACGTTTGACTCCAGAAGCGACCAGCCGGGATTGAGTTTTTAGTATCAAAATTTCTATTTTTGAAAATTGAAACTTCGATTATTTATTGCTTTACTATCTTAGATGAATTATGTAACCTTTTAAATTAAAAAAAATGAAGAAATTTCTTGGCATTCCAGCAATTTTAATTATGGGTCTGATGTCCTGCAATTCGGGTGGCAACAATGAAACTACTAAAACCGATTCAACTGTTGTAAGTGCAGATACTTCACATGCTTCCATGAATATGGCTACCACATCTTCACTTCCTGAAATACCAGCAGACGCAAAAGTGTTTTTTAAAAATCTCAAAGATGGAGAAACGGTTACTTCACCCGTAAAAGTAGAAATGGGAGCAACAGGAATTTCCATAGATTCTGCAGGAGCAGTGAAACCGAATTCAGGCCATTTTCACATTATTGTTGATGGTGAAGATTCTATTGCTTCCGGTGAGGTTATCTCAAAAGACAGCACACACATTCATTATGGAAATGCACAGCAGGAAGCTACACTTACATTACCTCCAGGAAAACACAAACTTGTTTTACAATTTGCCGATGGCGCCCATCGGTCTTATGGAAATAAATTAGCTTCTACCGTTACCATCAACGTAAAAAAATAAATAGAAATTGAAAATTGAAAGTTTTCAATTCTCTCCCTATATTTGCGCCCCGGCAAGCCTTATACGGCCAGCTCCTACAGAACTCCCCCAGGATCGGAAGATAGCAAGGGTATGCGGTTGAGCGGTGCGATGTAAGCAACTTGCCGGTTTTTTATTTGAAACAATCACTGTTAATTTTTGAGATTTCGCCGGCAAAACAACAAATAACGCCGATTTCGATTCATGTTCAGCATTCGGACGCAACTAAAATGCGCTGTCGTACAAAGACTTCAGCGCATGCTTGTGTTTTCAAGGGTTTTTATCTTTAATGTCTTTTTTTGCCTTCATCCAATATCTCATCCAGAGTTTTCAGCTTCGTAGGATTGGGAATTTTTTTTATGTAAATGTCAAACTCTTTATACATTGAAGGATCAGAGCGAAGCATGGCTTTAATATGAACTTTTTCTTTATGAAAATCTTCAGGCAGAAAAAGAGAATTGCCATAAAATTTACCATCAGAAGATGAAAAATTGATTTGTGATGAATCTAAAGGAAGATATCTTCCATTGTCCAGCTTGCCATCAATATTGATATAATTATAGGTTCCTTTTTTCAAACTATCTGTATAAAGATGCACATAAATACTGTCTATTTTTTGCGCGTGTGCAAATGAAAAACTGAGCAAAAAAAGGAAAACTAAAAAGTGTTTCAATGCGATTAATTTGAGATGAGATTGAAAAAAACATGCCATAGTTGCATGAGCAAAATTTTTATAATTTTCTTTGCTTTATTTGAAAAAAATTTGCTGGTTAAAATTTTTAATTCCATATTTGCACTCACGAATGAAAATCAAAAACACATACAATAGCTGGTGGCACACGATCTGATGATTGTGCCTTGCTATATTTGTGTATTAAAATAAATATGACGCCCCGGCACAAAAGCCGGGGTTTTTTTTATGTTATGAAAAAAATAGAATTAACTACTACTTCCAAAAATCTGTTAGCCGATGTTTATACGCCGGTAGGAATTTATCTTCGTTTGCGCGACCGTTTCCGTGATACGATTCTTTTGGAAAGCACCGATTTTCATGCAGCTGAAAATAGTTTTTCTTATATTGGAATCAATGCAATTGGCGGCATTGAAATAAAAAATCTGGATGAGATTGAATACAAATTTCCAATGCAGGAACCAAAGAAAATATCAATCAACCCCGAAACAAAAGTTACCGACGAGATTTGGAATTTTATGCAACATTTTCATATTGAAGAACCGGCAGCAATGCCTGTAAGGATGGCCCAGGGCTTATTTGGTTACACGACTTTTGACGCAGTTCAGTTTTTTGAGGACATTCATCTCGCATCAGACATGAGACATCAGATATCGCATATTCCTCTTGTTCGATATCGTCTTTATCAATACGTTATTGCCATCAATCATTTTAAGAATGAATTGTTTATTTGCGAAAATCATATCAAAGGAGTTGAGAGCGAAATTGATTTAATTGAAAGCATTATTAAAAGCAAAGACGTTCCGGCATTTCCATTTGCAAAAGTTAAAAATGAAACTTCTTCATTTACGGATGAAGAATATGTTGAGATGGTGAAAAAAGGAATTGAAGCGTGTGAAAGAGGAGATGTTTTCCAGATAGTCTTGAGCAGGCAATTCGAACAGCAATTTTCAGGAGACGAATTTAATGTATATCGTGCATTGCGAAACATCAATCCAAGTCCTTATCTTTTTTATTTTGATTATGGCGATTACCGGATTTTTGGAAGTAGTCCAGAGGCGCAATTAAAAGTTAAAAATAACATCGCCGTCGTTCATCCGATTGCGGGCACTTTCAGGCGCACGGGAAACGATACCGAAGATGAGCAGCTGGCAGAGAAATTATTAAAAGATAAAAAAGAAAACGCCGAACATGTGATGCTTGTTGACCTGGCGCGAAATGACCTGAGTCGTTTGTGCAGCAACGTTCACGTGAACCGCTTTTGTGAAGTGCAATATTTCTCTCATGTAATTCATTTGGTAAGTGAAGTAAAAGGTACGGTTGAAAAAAATACTAATCCGTTTGACTTACTCGGAATCACTTTTCCGGCCGGCACTTTGAGCGGCGCGCCAAAATATAGAGCAATGCAATTGATTGACGAAATTGAAAATATTCCAAGAGGATATTATGGTGGCTGCATCGGTTTTGTTGGTTTTAATGGAGACTTAAACCAGGCAATTATGATTCGTACTTTTTTGAGTAAAAACAATTGTTTGATTTACCAGGCAGGCGCGGGAATCGTTGCTCAGTCTAGTCCACAGAGCGAACTGCAGGAAGTAAATAATAAATTAAATGCGCTGACAGAAGCAATTAAATCAGCAGAAAATATTTAAAAAAAGTGACATGAAAATTTTAATTTTTGATAATTACGACTCATTTACTTACAACCTGGTTCATGTTGTGGAGAAAATAATTCACAACAAAGTTGACGTATATCGCAATGATAAAATTTCCCTTGAAAAAATAAAGGACTATGATAAAATAATTTTATCTCCCGGTCCCGGCCTTCCCTGTGAATCGGGATTGCTGCTATCGTTGATTCAAGAATACGCGTCATCCAGATCAATACTCGGCGTATGTTTGGGCCAACAGGCCATAGCCGAAACTTTTGGAGGTAAGCTTGAAAATTTAAAAAATGTTTATCATGGCGTAGCTACGAAAATTAAAGTGAATGATAACAGAACGTCGTCAGAAAATGATGTTTTTAAATCTTTGCCGAATGAACTTGAGGTGGGAAGATATCATTCGTGGATTGTGAGCAAAGAAAATTTTCCTGGAGATTTGGAAATAACGGCAGAAGACGAGAACGGGTACATTATGGGATTGCGGCATAAGAAATTTGATGTGCAGGGAGTTCAGTTTCATCCGGAAAGTGTATTAACGCCAATGGGCGAGAGGATGATGAGGAATTGGCTGAGTGTGTAGGTTAGAGTTTAGTGAGTTTAGAAAAGTTTGAAAGGTTTAGAGGTTCGATTCTAAACTACCCTAAACGATCTAAACTGATTTAGATGTTTTCAGTAAGCGAAGTTTTAATAAAGATTCTTATTTTATGAAAAAGATTTTACAATATTTATTTGAACATAAAACATTGTCACGCGATACGGCAAAGGAAGTTTTGTTAAACATTTCTAAAGGAATTTATTCTGATCCTGAAATAGCTTCTTTCACCACCGTATATTTAATGCGCAGCATTACTATTCCGGAATTACTTGGCTTTCGTGATGCGCTTATGGAATTGTGTGTGCCTGTAAACCTCAATGAGCACGAAGTTATAGACATTGTAGGTACCGGCGGTGATGGAAAAAATACTTTTAATATTTCTACACTCAGTTGTTTTATTGTTGCTGGTGCGGGAGAGAAGGTTGCGAAGCATGGCAATTATGGAGCAACGTCAATCAGCGGTTCCAGCAATGTAATGGAAACATTGGGTTATCATTTTTCAAATGACAATAAAAAATTGTTACGCGAAATTGAAGAAGTAAATATTTGTTTCATGCACGCACCTTTGTTTCATCCGGCATTGAAAGCGGTGGGAGCGATCAGGAAAAATCTTGGTGTTCGTACTTTTTTTAACATGCTTGGGCCGATGGTAAATCCGGCGTTGCCAAAAGTACAAATGGTAGGAGTTTATAACCTGGAAATGGCAAGAATTTATTCTTATTTATTGCAGCAATCCGATGCGCGTTTTATGATCATTCATAGCCTGGAAGGTTATGATGAAATATCGTTAACCGGTGATACGAAGGTGATTACAAATGAAGGAGAGAAAATATTATCCGCTCAGTATTTGGGAAAAAGAATGGTAAATGCTTCCGATATATATGGAGGCAATTCTACCGACGAAGCAGCGAAAATATTTTTAAAAATTTTAAAAGGAGAAGGAACCTGGGCACAGAATGCAGTAGTGATGGCAAATGCAGCAATGGCGCTTTTTGCCACAGGAAAATTTATCGATTATGATACCTGTTATGCTATGAGCGTCGAAAGCCTGGAAAGCGGCAAAGCATACAAAAATTTTCAACAATTAATGAATTTGCAAAAATGAATATTCTCGATACGATTATTGACCGAAAGAAAATTGAAGTTGAAGAAAGAAAGCGATTAAAAAGCATTTCTGAATTAGAAAAAATGCCGTTGTTTGAAAGAGAAACTTATTCATTGAAAGATTCATTATTGGACAAAAGCAAAACCGGGATCATAGCTGAATTTAAAAGACAATCACCTTCAAAAGGAGTGATCAATAATACTTCATCCGTGCAGGATGTTGTAAAAAATTATGTAAAAAATGGCGCCGGCGCTGTTTCGGTCCTTACTGATGAAATATTTTTTGGTGGTTCTCTAAATGATTTAAGCGACGCAAGAAAGAATGAGATTCCTTTGTTGAGAAAAGATTTTATCATTGATGAATACCAGATTGTTGAATCCAAAGGGTATGGAGCGGATATTATTTTGTTGATTGCAGCATGCCTTTCAAAAGAAGACGTAAAAAGTTTTTCAACCTTTGCAAAAGATTTGAGTTTAAATGTATTGTTGGAAATTCACACGGAAGATGAACTGGATCATATCTGTGATGAGGTGGATGTGGTAGGAATCAATAACCGCGATCTGAAAAGTTTTAAGGTGGATTTGAATCATTCAATAGAATTGTGTAAAAAAATTCCTTCCGACAAAATTAAAATTTCTGAAAGCGGAATTGACGACGTGAACACAATTCACTTTTTAAAAAAAAATGGATTCAGTGGATTTTTAATCGGAGAAAAATTTATGAAAGAAAAAAATCCCGGTCTGGCGTTTGCTGATTTTGTAAAAGAATTGAAGGATGTTGAAAAAGAAATTGACGTTTAAAGAGGTAAGAAATGAAAATAAAAGTTTGCGGCAACAGGGATCTGAATCAATTGAAAGAGTTGGAAAATTTGGAAATTGATTATGCGGGGTTGATTTTTTATCCACAATCACCACGATATGTTTTAAAAGAAATATCTGGCAACGATGTTCGTGATCTTAATTTATCGATTCCAAAAGTTGGTGTTTTTGTAAATGCGGCGGAAGAAGAAATCATGCAGCAAATTGAAGATTTTGGTCTCAATTTGGTCCAACTTCATGGGGATGAAACGGCTTCTTTTTGTAGCCGCATCAGCAATCAGATAAAAGTGATCAAAGCGTTTCGGATTACCGATTTTGAAGCAAACGTCGACTGGCTGGTGAAGGAATATGATGAGGTATGCGATTATTATTTGTTTGATAAAGCCAATGCCGGTTTGTATGGTGGCACAGGAGAAAAATTTAACTGGAATTTGCTTGAAAATTCGGTGATTGGTAAACCCTTTTTTTTGAGTGGTGGCATCAGCAGCGAAGATGCAGAAGCCTTAAAATCATTTCATCATCCTTTTTTTTATGGAGTAGATGTGAATAGCAGGTTTGAAAAAGAACCAGGAATAAAAGACGTGAAATTGATAAAAGAATTTGTAAATCAAGTTAAAAATAAAAATTATAAAAATGTGGGAGGTTGATGAAAATGGCTATTACGGACAGTTTGGTGGCGCTTATGTCCCTGAGATGCTACACAATAATGTCGAGAAATTAAAAGCAAATTATTTAAGAATCATCCAAGAAGAAGATTTTAAAAAAGAGTTTAATGCTCTTTTAAAAGATTACGTGGGAAGGCCAACCCCTCTGTACCTTGCAGAAAGGTTAAGTGAAAAATATGGGGCTCAAATTTTTTTAAAGCGTGAAGATCTTTGTCACACAGGTGCGCACAAAATCAACAATACGGTCGGGCAAATTTTACTGGCTGAAAAGCTTGGTAAAAAAAGAATTATAGCGGAAACCGGCGCCGGCCAACATGGAGTGGCAACAGCTACTGTTTGCGCTTTAAAAAACCTCGAATGTATTGTTTATATGGGCGAAACAGATATCGAGCGGCAGGCGCCAAATGTAGCAAGAATGAAAATGCTTGGAGCAAAAGTTATTCCGGCAATCAGTGGAAGCAAAACGCTAAAAGACGCTACCAATGAAGCTATCCGCGATTGGATAAATAATCCAAATGATACTTATTATTTGATTGGAAGCGTTGTTGGGCCTCATCCGTATCCTGATATGGTCGCTCGTTTTCAAAGCGTAATAAGCAAAGAGATGCGGGTGCAATTAAAGGAAAAAACAGGCAGTGAATTGCCGGATTATGTATTGGCCTGCGTTGGCGGCGGAAGCAATGCAGCCGGTGCTTTTTATCATTTTTTAAATGATGATTCTGTAAAATTAATTGCAGTGGAAGCTGCCGGATTTGGTATTGAAAGTGGAATGAGTGCAGCTACAACACAGTTGGGAACAATCGGGATTTTGCATGGAAGCAAAAGCTATGTGATGCAAACGGAAGATGGACAGGTTGTAGAACCACACAGCATTTCGGCCGGTTTGGATTATCCCGGAATCGGCCCGATGCATGCGAATTTGTTTGCTACAAAAAGAGCGCAGTTTATGAATGCCACTGATAATGAAGCGCTTGCTGCAGCCTTTGAATTGGCCAAATTGGAAGGAATAATTCCTGCTCTTGAGTCTGCACATGCATTGGCTGTTTTGAATAAAATAAAATTTAAGAAAGGAGATGCAGTTGTTGTAAACCTGAGTGGACGCGGAGATAAGGATATGGATACCTACATGAAGAAGTTAATCGGCTGATTTGCTGATTTGCTAATATGCTAATGAAGAATCATCGCTATTTGTTTGTTTATTGCAATTGTTCTTGAAAACAACTGTTATAGCAATGTTTCGTGTTTTCTGGAGAAATAAAAAATACATAAATGAATTCAATTCAAAAGTTATTTTCTGAAAAGAAAAAAAATATTCTCAGTATTTATTTTACTGCCGGTTTTCCTGGATTAAGTGATATGGGAAAAACCCTTCGGTCATTGCAAGAAAATGGCGCTGATATGATCGAAATTGGAATGCCTTACAGCGATCCATTGGCTGATGGGCCGGTAATACAAAACAGCAGTATGCGGGCTTTACACAACGGGATGAACATTAAAACTCTTTTTCATCAACTAAATGATTTTCATAAACAATATACTGTTTCTCAGAAAGATGTTCCATTAATTTTAATGGGCTATTTGAATCCCGTACTTCAATATGGGTTTGAAAAATTTTGCAGTGATGCAAAGAACTGCGGCATCAGCGGAATTATTCTTCCTGATTTGCCAATAAACGAATATGAAAATGAATACAAAGATATTTTCGAAAAAAACGGGCTGGATTTTATTTTTTTAATCACACCGGAAACCTCTGAAGAAAGAATCCGGAAAATTGATTCTCTGGGTAGTGGATTTATTTATGCTGTTTCTTCTTCTTCAATTACCGGTTCGGATAAAAGCATCAGTGCACAGGAAAGTTATTTTGAAAGAATCAAGAACATGAATTTAAAAAACAAAATAATGATTGGTTTTGGAATAAAAGATCATCAGACTTTTTCAAAGGCTTGTGAATATGCATCAGGCGCAATCATAGGAACCGCCTATATTAAGGCGATTGAACATGCAAAAAATATTGAATCTGAGACCAAAGAATTTCTTAACTCAATTTTAGAGGGATAATGGCCCTTTCAGCGGGATGTTATTTTTAAAAAAATTAAATTTGCGATAATATATTTTATGATGAAAAAATTATTATTCCTGTTAATAACGCTTCCTTTTTTTGGATTTTCGCAAACGGCTTCAAAAGATTTTGAAATTACGGGCAATGTTACCGGTTACGAAGATGGTACTTCCGTCTCTTTTTTAAATCAACAAACCGGTGTTCCGGAAAAACAAACTTCCATTGAAAAAGGCAAATTTGTGATAAAGGGAAATCTGAAAGAACCGTCATTTATCGTGTTGGTTTTTGCAGATCAGCCGCCGGCCATTCCACTTTTTATAGACAATAGCAAAATAAAAATCAACGGGGATAAAAATAATTTAGAGAACCTTGCTATTACCGGTTCTAAAAGCCAGGATGAATTCGCAGAGTATTCAAAAGAAATGAAACCTTATGAGAAAATATTCATGCCTGATTCTGCTAAAGACGCAGCGTCTGTGGCTGCAGTAGAAAAGATCAGTGAAAGCTTTGTAAAAAAATACCCTTCGTCTTATGTAGCGCCGATTGCGATCATTCGAATATTGCAATCGTCTGAAAATGCAACGGTAGGTGATAATTTATACAAGTTGTTATCAAAAGATGTAAAAAACTCTACTTTGGCAAAATATGTTGGCGAGCAGTTGGAGTTGGCTAAGATAAATCCGATTGGATCACAAATTGCAGATTTTACACAGGCTGATACAGCAGGCCGCCCTGTAAAAATCTCTTCTCTTCGTGGCAAATATGTATTAATAGATTTTTGGGCAAGCTGGTGCCGTCCGTGCCGGATGGAAAATCCAAATGTAGTAGCGGCATTCAATAAATATCATGAAAAGAATTTTACTGTTCTTGGCGTTTCACTCGACCAGGCAAAAGACGCATGGCTCAATGCAATCCATATGGATGGGCTGACGTGGACTCACGTGAGTGATTTAAAAGGCTGGGGAAACCAGGTAGCTTCGCTCTTTAAAGTGACAAGTATTCCACAAAACATTTTAATTGATCCTAAAGGAAAAATTATTGCAAAAAATCTTCGTGGAGAAGCGTTGAATGATAAACTGAGTTCGATTCTCAATTAGTTGTGGGAATTATTGGAACTGATTTATTTGGATAACAACCACCGGTATTTTGCACTCGGTAAAATGAACTTTTATAATTTCGGTGCAATAAAAAAACCGAGGGCAAGCCCGGCTCTTATGAAAAAATAACTGTTTGCATAGTAGATATTATAGGTATCGCTTCCGGTGTAACCGCCACTTATAAATAAAGAAGTATTAGGAGAACCTTTTATTCTCCAATAATAATTGAGATCTGCATTAATTCTTTTATTTATTCCGGATAAGCCATGATCTCTTGCACCGGCAATAATCGTCGCATTAAAAACGATTCTATAATTTTCACCGTAATAATAATCCCGTAACGGATGTCCTTTGTATTGATTCCAATAATTGATCACGCTCATATAGCCGAGTTGAAAATTGACGCGTTGATTTCCATAACTCGATTTTAAAACAGGATCCGTATTAAAATGGATTTCTAAACCAACATTCCCATACCAATCCCTGTAATTTCTTTCGGGAACCTGGAATTTCGCAGAATCAATAACCCCGGTATATTTTCTTCTTCTAAAATGAAAAGATGGCTCGATATAATTGGTAGAAAAATTGCCGTTATACAAATTAAAACTTCCATCATTCTTAAATTCAGGCCCATCCTGGCCGTTTGAATGGTGAAAATATGCCAGTCCTAAATACCTGATATTTGGCGTTGTTCCATTAATTAAATCAAGCGGAATATAGAGAGTGGCACCGGGCATAAAACTTGGCGTTCGCACCGGGAATGACGAATCTCCGGCGGCGATATTATTATGGAAAACCCTTACCTTATATCTTGCCGTTAGCTGCAAAACAACAGGAATTTTTGAGCTGGCGATGATGAATTCAGGAATGATATCCCCGGAAAGGATATAATATTTTTTCGGAGAACCAAGATCAAAAAAAGGTGGACATGCATAGCTTAACGGAGAATAGTTAAGCGTTTGGTGAGCAAAGACGGTATTGCTGGTGCGTTTTGCATTTATTTTATTAAAAGTATCGCGCTGCGCCCGTGAATGAAATGGCAAAGTATCTGTTTGTGCAAACAGATGGAAACAAACCATATTTAGTATGAATAAAGCGGCTATTTTTTTCATCGCGTATGAATGTTTTATTTAAACGCTTTCTATTGAATATCTCGCCTCAATACACAACTCTTTAATGTCTCCGGAAAGTGACAGGCATAAGCTCCTGGAATGTTTCTAACAATATCAAAATTGCAATTATTTATTCTGCCAATAAATAAATATTATTTCACCTTATAACCGCATCTCTCTTATAAAATTTAAAACCACCTTCCTGTTTTATCAACGTGCAATTATTGCAACTCGTATCAAAACCGGAATTGGTAATTTTTACAACAAAAAATGCCGGTTTGGTGATATTTCCTTTTAGTAAAAATTGCTCATCCTTTTCTCCGTAAACCGGTGTCGCAGGTTTTTTTGCATAAAAGTATTGCGCATAACTTTTGAAGCCGATTGGCCACACATAAACGTCTTTTCCCTGCAAAGTTTTATAAAAGTCAATCGCCGGCCCTTGTGAATATTTTTCAATTTTTGGAACTACAGCAAGCAGGTAAATAAAGAGACAAATAGCAGTTGAATAAAAAAGAAAAAGAATTGCCACCTGATTTTTTCTTTTATAAAAAAATAAAACAGCTAAAATCACCGCAATGAAATAGAGAATGCCAATCAGGCTCTCAAAGCCGCTCCAGTGCACATCTACATTCAAACTAGCAGCCGCGTAAGGATCTTTTAAATATGGCAGAATCAATTCATGGTGACTGGCAACGTAAGGAAGTGCCGCCAGCAAAAAAGAGAAAACGAATCCCATGCAGGCAATCAACACCAAAAGGGGAAGTCGCATTTTATGTTTGTTTGCTATGAGGAAGTCAAGATAACAAGCCGCCATAAATGAAAGAGGAAAATAAGTAAGCGAAGAGTAATGAACGATCTTGGTTGTAGTAATACTAAAGAGGATCATAACTGTCCAGAATAATATCTTCATCAGTCTTAAAAAGTCTTTATTCATTTCGTGGCTTTTCCCAAAAAGTACAGGAAGCGCGATGACGGAAATAGGAAAACAACCGATGAATACAACCACAAAATGATAATAAAAAGGTTCACCATGACTGGCTACCGGATGCAAAAAAAGATCGGCCTGGTATGCAAGGAATTCTTTTAAAAACCAGAAACCGTTTTTCATGATTTCTTCTCCAAACCAAAGCAAACAAACGATGGTAAAAAAGAAAATAAACACCAATATCTTTTTGATGTTTGGAAAATTTTTGAATCTTGTAAATAAAAAATAAACAAAAAATGAAATAAGGAAAACCAACAGACCCACCGGTCCTTTCGTTAGTGTGGCCAGGCCAATAAAAAGTCCTGCCAGCGCCGGATACAAGTATTTCTGTTTAAGAATAGCTTTGGAAACAGCGAGGTACATAAAATAAATACCGAGGAAAATAAAGTAATTAAAAACCGGATCAATGATACCGGATTTAAAATATAAATGGGGTAAAAAGCTACCGAGATAACTGATTGCCCAAATGAAACCGAAGCGCGGTGACTTAAATTTTTTACCAATCAGAAAAAAAGTAACGAGGCTAACAATTCCACAGATCGCATTAGGAAATCTTGCAGCGAATTCATTAATGCCAAACAGTTTCATCGACGCAACCTGCAGCCAGAAAAACAAAGGAGGTTTTTCCCAAAAAGGCTGAAAATTAATTTGCACCCGGTGATAATTTCCGGTAACAATCATTTCACGCGCAGATTCAGCAAAATTGATTTCGTCCCAATCAAATAGATGAACCCTTCCAAGGAAAGGAATAAAAAAAATAACACCCGATAAAATAATGAGGATGAGGTATAAATTGCTTTGTCTTTTATTTATTGAGTGAGCAATTTCCATTTATAAAGTTTGATTTTCGTAAGAAAATAAAGAACTGAAACTTTCAACACGCCCAAGCCATACGTGATACTTCTTTTCAAATTAATGGAAGAAGCTTCTTCAAAATACTTCGTTGGACAAGTGATTTCACCTATCTCAAATCCGTTGTAAAAAATCTGTGCCACCATTTCATTATCAAAAATAAAATCATCAGAATTCTGATGATAATTTATTTTTTTCAAAACATCTTTATCGTAAGCACGATAACCGGTGTGGTATTCGGAAAGCTTTTCATTCATCATGGTATTTTGAAACAAAGTAAGCAAACGATTAGCAATGTATTTATATAATGGCATGCCACCTTTCAAAGCACCCTTTCCCAAAATCCTGCTTGCAAAAACCACTTTATATAAATCATTTCCAATTACTGAAACCATTGCCAGGATTAGTTTAGGTGTATACTGGTAATCCGGGTGAAGCATTACCACAATGTCTGCATTCAATTCCAACGCTTTATCATAACAGCTTTTTTGATTGCCGCCGTAACCCCTGTTTACCCTATGCTGAATGATGTGTTTTATTCCAAGACTTTGTGCTACTTCGATAGAATTGTCGGTGCTGTTGTCATCCACCAAAACCAACTCATCCACTACATCCATTGGGATTTCAGAAATGGTTTTTCCCATGGTCAATGCTGCATTGTAGGCAGGCAACACCACAATTACTTTTTTACCGTTGTACATTTATAAAAGCAAAAATTGATTTTTGCAAAGTAAAGTGATTACGGTTTATTAAAAACATAATAATAATGCATTTGAATCCCAAACTATTAAGATAATAATGGATTTGGTTTCCAAAAAACATTATGAATTTATATGCCAGTAAACAAACAAATAATTTGATTTTGTAATGAATTGTTCTCAGGAAATAATTGAATAATGAAACAATTCACCCCTACTTCTCAAAATATGCCACACTTCCACCAACCCAATCCTTATCCATATTATATCTGACGCCAATCATTTTTCCTTTGCTTAATCGTGCAAGATTGTTTACCGCCACTGGTCTTGCGGCGCCTTTTTTCCAAAAATAAAAAATTCTTATTTCGGCTTTTGCAGGAGTATCAGGCGTTTTGATTACATCGGCATATTTTACTTTTCGCTGTAATATCCAGTTTTCCGGATCTTTCACATCCTCAATATCTTTTTTCGTAACATCGATGATAACGCCCTGCCCGGCAAAGGAAAATAATGGTTTTAAAACATAGTCTTCCGGATTATCGGGTAGCCATTTTAATTCATTAAGATAAAAAGTTTGCGGTACATAAGGATGACGGATCAATGGTAACGTGAATTTGCTGATTCGGTAAAACCAGTTGGGATGCGGCACCCATTCTACATCAAACGGTTTGGTAATGTCAACCATATCACCAAGTGAATCTTTCATTTGCAAAAGTTCGTCGAAAATAATGCGGTTGTAAATTCTTTTTACTTCAATTTTTTTTCCGTTTTTTTTATAAAATAATTTGTTGCCCTCCTCAATCAATTCTGTAAGACAAACAATCGGTATATTCAGATAATCCTGTGTACAATAAAAATCTATCCTTGTCTTTTGTTCATGCGGTTTTAACTCCAAAAGAATTACATTTTCGGGATCATGGCCGTTTAAAATAATGTTTCTTAAAGATTGCACGTAAGAAGCTTCATCATATCCGTTCAAATAGTTTGAAAAATTTTCAGGAATGTGAAAATGCTTTTCAAGTATGTTTGGATAAAAGGCCTGAAAGCCAAAAAGGGTGGGAAATCCCTGCATTTCTACTAGCTGCGGTTCCAGTTCGCCATTTTCATCTTCACAAACGCCAAAATCAAAGGCGATGAAATCGGTATGTTCATTTTCAACTGGAACATTTTCATTTTTTGGGATCGCTCTTTCTGTTCTTTCTTTAAAATTAGGTTCGGTAATAACATCGACAATTGCCTCACAGGCATCAAGCATTTTTTTTGTAAAGCTTTTCGGAACAAAAACCGGTGTTTCTGCTACACGAAACGGAATGTCTCCCGGATGTTTACTTTCGAGATCGAGCAAAAATTCCTGGTATTTTTTTTCAGTAAAATTTTTATTGAATTCTGCTCTGATTTCGGCGATCATGTTCGTGAATGATGAATGGTGAATTTAATAAGGAAGTTAAACAACAACTCCGTGTAATGAATTTAAAGCGATATTTAGAAAATTCGGAAGAATGTGATCATGTGTCCACAAGATTTTTTCCGGATCATTCAGTTGTTCAATCATCGATTTCCATTTTTCAAGCCCATAATTTTCGATTACGATTTTCTTTTTGTCTTTATGTTTTAAGCGGATCAACATTCCTTCAGGATCGGCTTCCGGATGAAACTGTGTTCCGATAAAATAATCGGTAAAACGAATGCCCATCAACGCCCTTTCATAAGGCACGTGCGGACGATCTTTTTCAATGCACAAAAGCTTCGCACCAAATTGTTTCAAACGCTTTTCATCAGGCTGCACTACCTGGTAATCGCGGCTGTCAACGGCATAAAATGGATCCGGCATTCCTTCAAAAACAGGTTCGGTTTTTCCTGCTTCTAAAAGATGGACTGGAAAGACGCCAAACGCAGAAGACTTTCGTCTACTGAGTTGTGCCACTTTAAAATGGCGGCAAGCAAGTTGAAAAGAATGGCAGATAAAAAATATATTTTTCTTTTGAACGTTAGCGGGATCATTATTATAATCCTCCATTTTTTGCAACCATTCAAAATATAAATTATCCCATTCCAGCCCTTCACTTTCTATCGGACTTCCAGGGCCACCACTGCTGAAATAAATATCGTATGTGAAATCAGGAAATTCATTTTTCAACCTTACATCAAATTCTTTTGAACGAATTTGTAAATCATTTATTTCGCCAAAGTGTTTTATAATTTCGCGCAAGCCGCGCATGCCTTGGTTTTCGTGGCCTTCATACAGATCTAAAATCGCAATACGGACGGTTGGTTTTTCATTAAGATTCATCATGCAAATATAATAAAATCAATGCTTTGGCCGAAGTGAGACAAGTGTAAGGTATATTAAAAAGCAAAACATAATTTGCAATTATTTATGGCTTTGCTAACGTAAGAACTGCTGTTCGAGAGAATCTGCGCTTACCTCTTTTCAACATGGTCCGCGATGGCACCATTGATTCACATTTACTTCGGCAGTAATTTTTATATGATTTCTTTTCGTAAATTTCATTTTTAAATCCAAAAACAAAAATCATGAACAGAATCAGCGACATCCTTGCGCGCAAAGGAAATAAAGCCATTTCGGTTTTGCCCAATACTTCAGTACTTGATGCTTTAAAAGTAATGGCGGAAAATAATATTGGTTCTGTCGTCGTAATGGAAGATGAAAAATTTAAAGGAATCATTACCGAAAGGGATTATTCACGAAAAGTAATTTTGAAAGGAAAAAATTCCACCGATACCAAGGTGAGTGATATTATGACTACAGAATTTCCTCATCTAAAACCATCAGATACGGTTGAATATTCGATGGAACTTCTTACAAAAAACAATATCCGCTATCTTCCTGTTTTTGAAGAAAATAAACTTGCCGGAATTATTTCAATAAGCGATGTGGTGAAGCAAACTGTGTTGGTGCAACAGGAAACAATTGATCATTTGGATAGCTATATCAATTCCAAGTGAAGATAAAAGGTTGATGCAATGCCTGTACATTTATCTTGCCCTTCTGGAACTAAAAAAAAGTATAAATGACACAAACGATCAGCAAATCTTATTTACTTCCGTTCGCACCATTTGTGAAATTTGTGGCATTCTAAAATAAAAAAGGGAGAAAAATCTCCCTTTTTACTATAAATCAAAACCTCGTTTATTCAAACTGAACTGAAATTTGTTTTGCAAGTTCCACCATCTTTTTAATTCCTTCTTCAGGTAAATTTCCTTTCTTAAATTCGGCGAGAACTTCAGGGAATTTGGTTTCCATTTCCAATAAAAATTGTTCTTCAAAATCCTGAACTTTTTTTACGGCCACATTGCTGATCAATCCATTGGTCCCGAGATAAATAATGGCTACCTGCTTTTCTACAGGATAGGGAGAAAACTGCGGTTGTTTTAAAATTTCCACGTTTCTGGCACCTTTATCCAAAACAGATTTTGTTGCAGCATCCGGGTCGCCACCAAACTTCGAAAACGCTTCCATTTCGCGATACAAGGCCTGGTCAAGTTTCAATGTCCCGGCTACTTTTTTCATGGATTTAATCTGCGCATTTCCACCCACACGGCTTACAGAAATACCTACGTTAATTGCAGGCCGAATTCCGGCATTAAACAGGTTTCCTTCCAAAAATATCTGTCCGTCAGTAATAGAAATCACGTTGGTAGGAATATAAGCAGATACGTCGCCAGCCTGTGTTTCAATGATTGGCAATGCTGTCAAAGAACCGCCTCCTTTTACCAAATGTTTGATATTTTCAGGAAGGTCATTCATCTTTCTGGCGATCTCATCTTTTGATACAATTTTTGCTGCTCTTTCCAGCAAACGGCTATGCAGGTAAAATACATCCCCAGGATATGCTTCACGTCCCGGAGGCCTTTTCAATAACAAAGAAACTTCACGATAGGCAACTGCCTGTTTGCTCAAGTCATCGAAAATAATTAGTGCAGAGCGGCCGGTGTCACGGAAGAATTCTCCGATTGCAGCGCCGGCGAAAGGAGCGTAGAACTGTAACGGCGCAGGTTCTGAAGCAGAAGCAGCAACAATAGTCGTGTATTCCATTGCTCCATTATCTTCCAACACTTTCATCACGTTTGCAATGGTGGAAGCCTTTTGTCCAATCGCTACGTATATACAATAAACCGGGTTTCCGGCTTTATAAAATTCTTTTTGATTAATAATGGTATCAATACAAATGGCGCTTTTTCCGGTTTGACGGTCTCCGATTACCAATTCACGCTGTCCGCGGCCGATTGGAATCATCGCGTCGATGGCTTTAATACCGGTTTGTAATGGTTGTTTTACCGGCTCACGAAAAATTACGCCGGGAGCTTTACGTTCCAATGGCATTTCATACAATTCGCCGGTAATCGGGCCTTTGCCATCGATTGGTTCGCCGAGTGTATTAATTACACGGCCCGCAAGTCCATCACCCACTTTTATAGAAGCAATTTTACCGGTGCGTTTTACTGTATCACCTTCTTTAATGTTGCCGCTTTCTCCCATGAGAACCACGCCCACATTGTCTTCTTCCAGGTTCAGCGCGATTGCTTTTACACCATTTGCAAATTCAACCAGTTCACCGGAACTTACGTTATTTAAACCATAAATGCGGGCAATCCCGTCGCCCACCTGCAACACCGTTCCTATTTCTTCAAGGTTGGATTCTACATCCAGATTGCTTAGTTGGCTTTTAAGAATTGCCGAAATTTCATCGGGTTTTATGTCAACCATATTTTTTCGTTTTTTTAAGGTTGCAAAGGTAAGTAAAGCAATTCCAAATACAAAAGGAAAAAAGACGTTTGATGCAATAAAATGTTGTATTTTTTGGAAAAAACAGCTGTTGCTAAAATCAATAAAAAATAACGGCGAAAATGAAGAAGCATTGGAAAGTATTTACATGCTCGTGCAAAAACGCATTAAAGTAGATTCCAACGAATCGCCTGAGCTTCACAATTTAGTTGTTTTAGTGAAAGAGTATAAAAATGAGCATATCAAAGCCTGCCCGAATTGCAGCAATAAATTCCTGATCGAGCAGATGGAAATTCGCAACTCAGTTCTGCCGAATTCTGGTTTATCGTTTTTGGAAATTTGATAATTTCTTCTGCTGAAATTAAAGGTTAGAATGATTCGAAAAAAAACAGGAATCCGCAATATTTGTTCTTTCACCGCAAGAAATTTTCCATAGGTTGTTAAGAAACAAAATTCTTTATTACGTCTGCTTCGTTATGCACCTCATCTTTTGCAGCATATAATAATGTAATGGGGCCTTGTTTCAAATGTTCTTTTAAAACTGAAACCGCTTCTTTATTTTCCTGTAATTCTTTTTGATATTTTTTTTGAAATTCCTTCCATTTTTCCGGATCATGGTTAAACCATTTGCGCAATTCTGTTGAAGGCGCAATATCTTTTAACCAAAGGTCTGCCGCTGCTTTTTCTTTGGTAAGCCCCCTTGGCCAGAGGCGATCCACCAAAATCCGAAAACCGTCTTTTGCGTCAGATTTTTCATACACTCTTTTTATTTGGATATTCATGTTACAGTTTTTATTCTAAAAATATTGATTTTTAAAAATAAGAATCAAAGGTATTCCTTTGTTTACTGCAGAGAGAAAAAAGAAAATAATTTCTTTATTGTAATAATGCCTCGATATCGGGATCCGCCTGTAGATTACTCATTTGCCGTATGATCCAGGGATAACGATAGGCAACTCTTGCCGACATCGGCTGAATCGTAAATAAAACGGGATTCGGCAGGCAGGAAGCAATCATTGCTGCCTCTTTCCTGGATAAATTTTTAGCAGATTTTTTGAAATAATGCATGGCGGCGCTTTCTACGCCAAAAATGCCATCACCCGTTTGTGCCACATTTAGATACATTTCCAAAATTCTTTTTTTACCCCAGACATGTTCTATCATGAAAGTAAAATAGACTTCCAGGCCTTTGCGGAAATATCCGCCATGCTGCCACAGGAAAACATTTTTTGCAACCTGCTGGCTAATCGTGCTTGCCCCACGCAATGATTTACTTTTTTGATTGTGTTTCATCGCTTTTTGAATACTTTTAAAATCAAAACCATTGTGGTCCGGAAACAATTGATCTTCTCCTGCAAGTACTGCCAGCTTGATATTGTCACCCATTTCATCATATTTAATATAATAACGGTGAAGGCCGCTTCCGGTGATTAAGCTGTCGATTTGTGTAATAGTAATCGGTGGATTTACCCATTTGCATAAAAAGATGTAAAACAGTGAAAAGAGAAATCCGTATAACATGATTTTCAAAAAGGTACGAGCAAGTCTTCTCATTAAACCGCGTTTTCTAAAGTATGGTTTCTTGTCAGCCAAAAAAATTATTTACTATTTCATTTTTATATAATGGAGCTTATATTTTTTGCCCAATATCATCGTTTTATGCCCACTTTTCATCAGCAAATGACCAACAGCAGCAAGGGCAGCAGAACCAATGACTAATTGCGGCCGTGCATAATATCGTGTATTTGGTTTGGCGAAAATCCACGTAACCAAACCTGCAGTAGTTAATAAAACACCACCACCAAAAAGTGCTGCGCCTGAACTATTCCAGTCAAAATTCTTCCTGTTTCTACCAAAAGAAATAATATCGTGATAATTGACTCCAAAATGATATTGCGCAACTGTATCTAAAACAAAAACACCAAGGTTTGTATAAACACGTCTTACGTCATATTGAACCAAAAAAACAGAATCTTTTTCTATGGAACTTACATAGGCTTCATAATAACGGGAGTTTGTAGAAAAATCCATTTCGCTACCGGGGTAAAAAGATTTTACTGTCCGGTTATTTTTTTTGAGAATGAGCAGGTCATTTTGCGCTGTGCAGGATGAAACAAAAAAAAAGGCAGTCAATAATAGAAAAAGGCCACGCATGATGTTACAATTTTTTCAGAAAAAACAAAACTCCAAACAGAAGAACCGTTCCAAAGATCGCTAATATTAATCCGGATATTTTATTGATCAACCTGATATTTTTAATGGTTAACTTTTTGCTGAGTTTGCCCGCGACAGAAACTTTTACAATATCTGCCGACATATTGAGAATTAATGCAGTGGCAAATATAATGATCCGGTCTCGAATACTATGTGAAACTGCAATAGCAGTAGCTGCCGTGAGCCAAAAAGCCATCACCGCAGGATTAAGTGTATTTAATAAAAACCCCTGTATGGCTATTTTTGCATGATCGCTGCTTTTTAATGGAGGAAGTGCCAAATCTTCCGGATTAAAATGGACTTTTTTAAAGAAAATATAATAAACGCCCATGCTGATCAGAAAAGCACTTCCGGCAATTCCGATCTGCACTTTAAAATCAAGCAACGTAGTAACCAGTTCCGAAAAAAGATTGCTTAAGACCACC
>JBQCFI010000443.1:0-2008 GCA_051959325.1 Ginsengibacter sp.
TTATAACCCAATATGGAAACAGTTCCGGCCAGTCTCAAACATTTCTGGCATTTGAACCGTTAGGGCTAATGGTTTCACCTGATGATTTTATGCACGACGGTTCCTTTAATCCGACTCTTGCCGGCCAGCAAATTTCTATGATCGCAGACGTCGTACCTTCTATCAGCGATACCTTTGAGCAGGACGCAATGAATAAAATTAGTGATCAGTATGGCGCTCTGACTGGAGATGGTAATAACTTATTAGGTTCCATCATGTTTTATGACAAGAACATTGACCCCGACCAATTGGATGAATATGCTGCTTTATTTGGAAATCTGAAAGCCAACGCTCAACAGCGCTTTAGCCAATCAGCAGAACAAGCTTCTGTGCTGAATCCTAATTCACAGGTTGCAGCATGCAACGTAAATCCCGGCACCTGGTATGATAAAGACAGCCCCATCTGGCAGAAAAAGACTTTTCAGCAAAGCCAGTCACAGCCCGTTAATAATCCCCCGCCAAACCAAACGAAATTTGTGTGGAAGCTCAATCCGAATGCACAATTAATGACGAGTAACGTACATGTTCAAAACATTTTTTTGAACCATCCCGCTGCTTTTAATATGACAGGATTAAAAACACAGTCATCAACCGAACCCGATGCTGCCAAAGTTTCCTCTACCGGATTGGGAACAAAAGTTGCGACGACAACGACAGAACCAGCATCTTTAATTCGTAGCAATGTAATGTTGCATTCTACCGGTTCTCAGCAAAATATCAAAGCAGTTAATATAAGAAATTTCGAAAGGATGCAGCCTGATCATTCAGGGCAAACCGCACAACCTGCGGGCCCGGTAACAGGCCCACCTGTAATCAACAGGACAAGTTATTCACTTTTAAGAAAAACGATTCCGTTTAGCCAGATGGTAAACCTTAACCGGGTTATTGGATTAAATAACAATGTGGTGAGCCAACCGGTAAATTCCACTCAGTTTACCATTGATTTTTCCTATTCTTTAGTCAACATCGAAAGAGATTGGATGTACCAGCCGCTTTTCGATAAAGCGCAGTTATGGTACGCGCTTACTATGAAGGCCGGCGATTTTTCTACCGGCGAAAATGGCGCAACTAACAAATGGCTTCTGCGTTGTATTCCAAAAGCAATGATTGTGGTGAAGGATGTAACTATTACCGCATCCTGGTCAGCTACCGATAAGCAAATGGCATCCTCTTCTTATGGATTTGGCTGTTTTAATATTTCAGGCAGCCAGCCGATTAACTCCAATAATCAACTGATTGCCCCTGGAATTCAAATTATCGCATGGATATGCGAAGTGTTGCCAAAATTGCCTTTGAATGATGATCCCGGCTTATCGACTGGTTCTGCAGATTCCGGTAATACAGAAGGAAATAATCAGAAGGATGCAGGAAATCAGCATGATTCGACCGCACCTGTTAGCGACAGTTCTGATACAGGAACCGGCACCCCGGCCGTTGCTACGCCAACTGCTTAATCCAGCGGATTTCGATCAACAAAAACTTTACGACCATGAAACAAATACAAAAGTTCTATTCGGCCAATTTCGATAATTCAGGTACTGATGAGGATTCTGATTCTTCATCTTCCTCAACCGATACTTCATCAGCAAATACAGGTGCCTCCACTTCGGATGATTCGTCAACTAATAGCAACGCATCTGCAGATAACACCGACAGTCCCACACAAAACTCACAGTCGGGAGGAACTGACAATACTGACTCGGAAGGCTTTAAACTTCTCGATTCAGGCAGCTGGAATAATTCAACAACTTTAAATTACCAGGGCGGACAGGTAATGCATTTCCAGGTAAAAAATGTAAACGTGCTCGGCACCACTTTATCAATTAATTCAAACCTGGGAGGAAATAAATCTTTAATCATTCTGCCACAGCAAACAGGCGACATCAGGTTTGATTGTTTTGGGTCAGAACCGATGGGATGGACTTTTGATGTGTCTACCGATAGCGATGCATTTATCGTCGCCTGGCAA
>JBQCFI010000444.1:0-2667 GCA_051959325.1 Ginsengibacter sp.
ACTTAGATACAGGTCAAGGTGGTTTTTGAGAAATGGTTCATTGATGTAAATAAATTGTTGCGGATAACCACCTGCTATATTGAGCCCTGTTGTTTTAAAAGCAAGCTTTGAAGAAAAATTTCCGGGACCGGTTCCGAATATGATTTTAAGAGGATGTTGCTTAAAAAAATCAAACGTTTGTTTGTAAGCAATGATTTTGCCCGGAAGCTTTGGTTGATAATTTTCATTTGTCGATAATTTTAATTCCTTTGAATGCAACTGAATAAATTGCTTCATTTTGTCTTCAACCGGTGTAACAATTGATTTGTGTTGATATGGAGCCGAATTAATATCTGCAGTTGGAATTTCAATTTTTTGAATGAAAGCAACAGGATGGACGATTATCTTATTTTCCTTCTCATTGCGCAAACGGTACAAACTATCCAGATAAAGTGTTGCTATTTTTTCATTTCGTTCTTCCGCTGTCAAAGTGCTGTCTGGCCTCAGTGTTATTGGTAAAAGATTTTCAACCGCAGTTTTTGTCTCTCCAGGACTAATAATGTTTCCAATATAGTTGCTTGCATAATTATTATTCTGTGGCGAAACCTTTGCAAGAAAAATTACCAGCAGCAGTAAACAAACAAATACAAGGCTTTTTTGATCTCGGTCTGTTTTGAAAATAAACATCAACAATAAAACAGCAGCCAAGAGAAAATTAGTAATGTTGCTTCCTGTCATCAACAAAATGATCATGCAAAGCATCATCATTTTTACATTCTTTTTCAAAAGAAAATAAATGACTCCAAAGCCGTTCAACACTGCATTTGTAGTCGATGTGTCGAACGAAATTCCTTTGATATAATCGCCCGTTCCGATAAAATATTTTTGATACTCGCCCTGATAGAGGTAAGGATTGATGGCACCGGTTTTAATGACAATGATGACAAAGGTTGAAATTGAAATCAATGCATTTAAAAGAAAAAAAGCAATGATTGTGCGGTGAATATCAGCGTCAGAGCTTTGCTCAACGCGTAACTTTATCTGGTGCATGGCAAGAATACAAAGCGTCCAAAAAAATATTCCCGTAAAAAAAGCTATGGTATAATTAATGTTCGTAAATCCTACTGTAAGAATCCAGTTGAATACTGCGATTCCGATGACAACTAAATAAAAAATTGGAAGCCTTGAATTCCTGACTTTGAAATCAAATTTCAAATTGAACTGCAATAAATAAATCAATGCAATTGCCGCCAGTTTTACAACCAGCTTCACATTCAAAAACATGATGAGGAATAGTAAAAGCTTCCAGTCAATTGTTTTAAATCGATCTTGAATTTTAGAAAAATATATTCTCTTTAGCAACCTGTGAATGATTTTATGTTAAATCAGAATATTTCTGCACACCGATATCCCTGAGTTTCTAAACGAAGAATTTTATGTGATGGTTGCTATTTAAAAACTGTAATTCTTTTCAGTAATCTCCTCGTGTGGCTTATACTGAAATCCATTGACCGAGCAAGTTCGGTTGAATAACACCTACAACTTTTCGCACATTCCACAATAAATTGATATTATTTTTATGTTTACTTCAGAAGCAAACTCGGAAGTTTTAATGATACTTTACGAAGTCCTTACTGAAATTTGGGTTGAAATGTATCATGTCTCTGTGTATAGTGGAGGCATTTGTTGAATTACCTGGCGATCTCACCCAAAAACTGAGAATCCCGAATAGAAAAATTTTAAATTAAAAATACATTTCGTGAAGTTATTTTTTCACAAAAAAATTAAAGTCATGAAAAGAGATCACCTATCCCTTCCGATCCTCCATCCACATGCAGCTGGTATTGATATAGGATCGCGAAGTCATTTTGTAGCCATTGATCAAAACAGAGAAAATGTAAAGGAATTTGGCGTTTACACTGAAGATCATCAAGCCCTTATTGCTTACTTACGTGAATTCTCAATCACGACGATTGTAATGGAGAGTACCGGAAGTTATTGGCAAACGCTTTTTAACGCCTTACAAAAAGCTGGTTTTGAAGTAATGTTAGCTGGCGGTAACCAAACTAAAAATGTCAGAGGACGTAAAACCGATGTTTTAGATTGCATGTGGATCCAAAAACTACATTCGTTAGGATTATTATCCGGTAGCTTTTTACTCAATGATGCCATTGAAGAATTACGCACCTATTATTCCCATCGTCTTCATTTAATTGAGCAGGCTGCAAAATACATTAACAAGATGCAAAAATCCCTGCGACTAATGAATCTAAGACTAGATATTGCGATTCGGGATATCTAATCTCCCCTTCTGTTTTTTTGGAATATTCATAATTAATCAATTTTACACATTTTGTTCGAAATATGTAATGTGATTTCAGGAACACACAGCTAGGTATTTACTGGAAAATGTCAAAAGCAGATTTAAGAAGAATTAAAAGAAGGAGGAAAATGTAATTGATATTATCTCAACAAGTTAAATCCCGTAATTTAAAGAAATGAGAATTTGAACTATTTGTTGCTTTACTGCAAACAAAATCTATCAAAAAGCTTGCTGAGCCTAACTTTCAGCACTGATTGATAACTTGTGAATAACCTGCATGCAGCGAATAGCTGTGTAAAATTGCCTTTATATTGTTAATAAAAACTTAATCCCAAATAGAGTAATTTTTACTTTCTTTGCGGCTC
>JBQCFI010000445.1:0-26855 GCA_051959325.1 Ginsengibacter sp.
ATGTCAGTAAGAGCTCCTGTTGGACCTGTTAATTACGCTACCGAGCATTGCTGTATTGGTAGAGGTCTTGCAGCAATTAGAGTTCAAGAAAAGATTAAAAAAGAATTTTTGTTTTACTTGCTGAAGTCGTTAGAAAACAGCATTAAAGGGAATGGAGGAGCGGTGTTTGACAGTATATCAAGAAAGCAGATTGAAGAAATTAAAATTCCCCTTCCTCCCTTATCCATTCAAGAAGAAATAGTAGCAGAAATAGAAAGTTATCAAAAAATAATAGATGGCGCAAAAGCAGTAGTAGAAAACTACAAGCCTAAAATTGATATTGATCCGGATTGGGAGATGTTGGAGTTAGATTCTGTAGCAAAAATTGTTAGTGGCTTTTCATTCAATAGTACAGATTTCAAAGAAGATAATTCAATTAAATGTATTAAAATAACAAATGTAGGTGTAAGAGAATTTATAGATGAAGATTCAAGTCGTTTACCTCAAGAATACTTGACGAGATATTCACAATACCAAGTAAATGCCGGAGATATTGTAATATCACTTACCCGCACCATTATTTCATCTGGATTAAAAGTAGCTATCGTTCCAGAAAAATGGAATGGAGCCTTAGTTAATCAAAGAGTAGCTTGCATCAAACCAACAAAAAATTCAAATATCAATTTCTTATATCATTATCTATGTTCAAAAACTGTATGCAATTACGTTGAAGAACAATCTAGATCATTAATGCAACCGAACTTATCAATTACAGATTTAAAAAGACTTCTAATTCCAAATCCACCGATTGAATTACAAAATGAGTTAGTTGCCCAAATCGAAAAAGAAGAGTCACTCGCAAATTCAAATAGTGAACTTGTTGAAATCTTCGAGCAAAAGATAAAAGACAGGATTGCAAAAGTTTGGGGAAAATAATTAAAAATTTATGGAGCCATTCGAACAATACCATAATTATAGTCAAAACTTACTTCTTGCACAGCATGAGGTATCAGAAATTATCAAACATAAACTAACAAGAGGAGAAGTCCGTGAAGATTTTATTATTCAATATTTAACGAAAACAATAACAGATTGTAATAGTTATATTAAACGCGGATTTGTAAATCTTGGTGAGGAAGAGCAAAGTGGACAAGCAGATATTTTACTGATCAAAAAATTTGCGGAAAACATTGATTTAGGAACTAGAGGTAATGTAATTGTGAATCCGGAGGATTGCCTAATGGTTATCGAAGTAAAAAGTACTCTGACCGGAACCTATCTAAATGATTTTAATACAGAAGCAAAAAGGATTAAAGACGCTAATCCAAATATCGTTTGTGGAATGTTTGCTTATAAAGCAGATTTGGAAAAGAAAACTATAATGAATCGGTGTGGTCATGACTATAATATAGAAACGGACACTTATTATGATTCGGGAATAGAGCCTTTACCAACGTGGTATCCATACATTGATTTTATCTTACTACTCGATAAGTTGGTAAATAATGAAGTTGATGCGGATTTGGAACTTCAAGGTAATAATCAACTTTTCCTTCAGAAGGCAATAGGTGGTGAAAGGTATTTTGCTGGAAGTTATAACCCTGTTGTAAGAAACTTAATTGGATTAGTGAGGAGTTTGTTGATTGGGTGATTTGAGAATTTATCATAGCCGATTTTTGAAGGATTTTAAAATAAAATTTAATAAACTTAGTCAATAATATCTAATGTCTTGTCATGTTTGAAATGAATCAACTTGCAGAATTACAAATTTTATATCCGGAATATAAGGGTCTAATTTTCGAAGATCTATTGCAAGGGATAAGTAAAGACACTTTGTTGAGAATATCAACATATCTTACTGGTAAAAACATATATAATGATGAAGAAATTGACAGTAACGATTTAATTAAGAACTGGTTTAGTGACGCGAACACAGTCTTCGCCGATCAATTTTATGACAGGTTAAGAAATTATGAAGAAAAAAATCAGAAAACGCTTACGATTGTTAGTCCCATTTCTTGTTTGAAGATTTTGCAATACGGCCTGGAATTAGAAGAGCAGGCAGTAAATAGAAAATCTCTGCAGCAATCCGAAATCGATATCCTATTTGCACTTTTGATTTGTAATCAAAATGAAGATTATAATCAGAACAAAGATGTTGATAAAATGCGCAAAATGTTTCCTGAAGACTTTCTGGAAGTTTTGGTATTCAATCAATCTTTTGCAGTAAACGATATAATTAATTTTTACTTCGGGGATTACACGTATTGTCAAGTGGTAAAATCATTACTATTATTTGGCTTTCTGGATTCACTTGCAGATGGAAAAGAGATTTTGAATCGATTTTGTCATTACTATGAAATAGTGAATTGGAGAGAATATTTTGAAAGTGTTATTCCTTTAATAAGTGCATGGTCAAAAACGGATAAGCCATCGTCGGTTGATATTATACTGAATAACGACGATAACTATGCAGATAATTATTCATTCCTTAAAAAACTGGCGATGAATGATTATGTAAAGCTAGAAGATCTAGATTACATAAAACTAAGAGAAAAACCTCTTTTGGAATTGGACGCAACAACTTTCAGAGTTATACATCCTCTGTTTATTTCAGATAAAATTTATAAAGGCTTGTATTTTTTATTAAACAAATTAAACAGTGCGGAGCCTATTGTTAAGAAGTTCCGTTCATGGTACACGTCTAATTTCACAGAAGGAGTATGTTTTAGAGAAATTATAAAATATTCTTTTGCAAAATATGATGTTAGGTTATTTGATGATCAACTGAATGATTTAGGAGTTACCGGGCCTCCGGATTGTTATTTAAGAGAAGACAGTGATGTCTTCTTAATTGAAAATAAAGATATTTTAATCAACGCAACTATTAAAGGTTCTTATGATTTTGAAGCAACGATAAACGAAATCAAAAAGAAGCTGCTCAGTGAAAACGGAAGGCCAGTTGGCATTGGCCAGCTAATTACCAATATTCGAAAATTGCTCAACAATGAGAACAAGTTCGATAAAGGGTTTAGTACAGATGCGACTACAATTTACCAGTTAATAGTTGTGCATGATAGTATGTTTGACACTGTAGGTCTTAATAAAATTCTCAACATATTTTTTAATGAGGAGCTTGGGAAACTCAAAAACGAAGGTTTTAATATTTCTAAAGTCAAGTCTCTTGCGTTGATCAATATCGATACGCTAATCCAATTGTCTGATCCTATTAAAGAATATAAATGTACTTTAAAGGAATTATTTGAAGCGTTCTATAAAAATTCAATAGTGCCTGATAATCTTCAAGGCAATATGATGGCCATTCAGGATTCATTAGTTCCCTTTTCAATTTTTGTTGTGAATTATATGAATGCCAAATTTGGTAAGCAGTGGAGATCTGAAAATCTGTTTAAATATTTATTTGAGAAATATGCGAATGATAAAAACTGATATCAAAGATTCCCTTACAAATTAAAATTTACATTATGCCAAAGGTCGCGAAGATATACCAACTTTTTATTGCAGCTCCTTCAGATATAATAACTGAAAAAGGAATTATAAAACAGCTTTGTCAGGAATGGAACAATAATTTTACCCTTTGCTGATCTTCGCGAAAAATGAAAGAGCCCGTTGTTCGTGTTGAGTGAGGGAAAAGTGCGGCGGCTTCTCCGGCTATCGGTAGAATATTCGAAATAAAAAATAGACTACTGTCCGTATGTTTTTAAATACGGACAATAAGAAAATCAGCCCTTATTTGGTGCCAGGTTGTTGATAGAATTTAACGCAGCGCCTGCTTGTAATTTTGATAAGAGATAGTGGGTTTTATTGGTGAAAAAAATTAATTGTGCGAGAAGAGGAAATGGAGATGATTGTTTGTTTACTTGCACAAGGACGCTTTCGGGAATAGGGGTTATTTTTCCTTGAATAAATGAAAGGCTTCTTGTAATATGGTTAAATTCTTTTTTATAAAATAAAAAGCAATTGTGATCGTTTATAAGAAAAATTACTTTTGTCCTTGACACTTTCAAAAAGTAAATAACTGCTATGAGTAAAAGATTACCTGCGACAATCCTCCTGGTTTTTTTCATAATACAAGCAAACGCACAATTAGGTGTAATGAGGCTGGTCGGAAACGGCACAAAGGATTATAAAATGGGCTACGGCGCATTTATCAAAACATGGGTTCCGGTTTTAGAAGGCAGTGATGTTACCTTCGAAATAGGTGCGGATGTTTTTCCATTAGACGATACTTATGGTACTATAATGTGCCCGTTAAAGGTTGGCTACAGATATACGTTTAATGGAACGGGCAAGGGATTTTATGTTGAGCCACAGGCCGGATTTAACCTTTACGGAGTAACCTCGCTGCAGGATAAAAATGGCAACAATGTAGATTTAAAATACCACGGAGTGATATTTGCAGCGGGTACCGGCTACCTGTTCTCTATCTGGAATGTATCTTTTGATGCAAATCTTCGTTATGAAACGGTGATTGCTCATGGTGGCTCCAACAATTTAATTAGTCTCGGAATATCAAAGTCTTTTGGGTTCGGAAGAAGAGATACAGAATATTAACAACCAAACATTCAACAATCATTTATTATGAAATTCTATTTGATAGCGTCTGTAATGATGATCTTTTTCTCATCCTGTTTAAAACAATCGATTCCGGACGCTATGCTTGCTTCTAAAAATCCAGGTGGGCATGGAAGTGCAACTGCCACATTAAGCTACGAAATTAATGGTAATTCGGTGAACATATCAGTGGATGATGCTGACAACCAGAGTTCTCCCTATCGTACGTTATACTGCAGCAAAGATCCTGGTTCTTATAATCTTAGTGGAGTAAGTAATACCGGTGAAATTACTTTTAGTTTCTATACCGATAGTTTAACAGTAGGAAATTACAAATATACCGGATGGTATGGCGACATGTTCATTACAGATTATAACAATAGAGATGCATTTATTTACGCGCCATCTGACAGTATGAGTTTTAATATCACCTCATATAATAACGGACATATAAGCGGAAACTTTTCAGGTGTGCTTACCCCAATGATAACTGCCGGTAATCCTCACAATACCTATGGTACGCCCAGTTCAATATTGATTACAAAAGGTAGCTTTAAAAATATTCCGGTATTTTATTGACATAGAAATGATTAGTGTGCCACGAATCCGGAAGTTTAAAGAGAGGCGACGTGCCCCCCCACGTTCTTGAATAAAAACAACAAAATAATATTTAAAATTTCTCCGTTTTTACTTTTCTGTAATCTGGTGAAATTTATCTTTCTTGCCAAACACAAATTAAATGAAATATCTACTTATGCTGTGCGCAATGCTTTTTATGCATCCGTCACTACACGCTAAGAACTATTCTTAATAGCGATAGTATCAAAACTATTATATACACAACTGATGCTGGTACAACCCATGACTATGAACACCTGGCCGGGTACGTAAACAGGCCCCATGAAAAGCCGGAAAGGCAATGGCTTTACGTAGTTTTTCGGGGCGCAGTGACTTGTACACTTATGGTTTCGTGGTTACTTGAATACATACAATGACATTCAAACCTCATGGCTTTGTATAAGGCAAGGAGAAACTATAGCCAGGAATATGACCTCCACCTATTGGAAAAACAAATCAGCACATTAAGAAGATTCCACGAATCCGCTCGGGACCTCTTAAACTTTTAATCGAGCCAAAAGCTGCCGCTTGTGGGTCAACGTTGTGAATGAAAGAAGTTAATGCGCGGTAAGGAAAAAATACAAACGAAGAGCAGTATTTTTTTCTTTCGGCGCATATGAGTTTAGAAAAGATCCCTGTAATATTTGCCATCGGAAATTGGATTTTATTTCCTGGGCGTTTATGTGCGAGAATCGCACGCTACGCCTGGGCGTTCAGTCTTCCTTCTCAAAAAAAAATGCAATTTTTTTTCCGTCTTTCAGCAAAGCAACTAAAAAGTACATTTTCTTTTTTCCTGCGAATTGGAAAAAGAAAAAATGAAACTTTTTTTTAGAATCCATGGGAACAATTAATACCTCCTCTTGCGAAATATTTGTAACTGTTCTTTTGTCGGCAAAACTATGACTCCTAATAACCAAATAAATACTGACAAGAAAATCAGTTCGCAGACGATCCAAAAAGAATAACCTTCAGGAGATCTCCAAAGTCTAACGATGCAAAAGATTATATTGGCGATAGATAAAAATGTAGCAGAGAAAGTTGTAAATAAATTATGAGGTAAACGGTCAAATATCAAGCCTCCGGTTGCAGCGATAACCTTCGAAAGAAAGGAAAAAAGGTATGCAAAAAAAATCCAGACCACTACAGCAAAGAGTACGATTTGCCCGACGATATTAATTGTGTTGAACCAATTAATAGCATGAAAGGCAACCTTATTAAAAAACCAAGCTATTACAACATCTACAATGTATGAGACGATTATTGCAAGAAGAAAATACAAAGCCGAAAGCAATACAGTTTTGAGTGTTAAACTCTCATTTTGGTAAATTTTATTTGTTAGTTATTCGGGTAAATATATATTGATTTTGCAATCACTTAAAAAAAATGCAATTTTTTTTCCAGACTTTTCAGCAAGGCAAGTAATAAATACATTTTCTATTTACCTGGGAATTGTAAAAAGAAAAAATGAATTTTTTTTCTGTTCGTCTTGATTTTTAATTGAAAGATGTCTTTATTGTTTTTATTGAAACATATAGGAATACCCCATCCATCAAAATGAAAAAAGCCCTCTAAAAAGGGAGCTGAGCAAGATAATAATAATAACAACAAGCATGAATAAACCTACTACCATAAACATAAACCCTAAAATAAATACCATACGTAACATAACTGTAATAAATATCCGAATGAGCTAATAATCTTTACAATGTATCATTAACATCATATACAACATCATTAATAACCATAATAGTAAAATTTAAAAATTAAAAAAAAATATACAGGAACGTTATCCGGTTTTCCTATTGCTAGCTGTCTTTAAGCGGAATAGAATTCCTGTTGCCCAATGTTTAAGAAAAAAGCTGAGGAAAGCTGGCGTTGGCGCGGAAACCGAACTTTGTGGATGCTATTGTTTTTTTTTATTCCTTGATGCCTGTTCAATAAAGCGCCCGCTCACAGCTAAAATAATTGCTGACGTTCTACGATGATAGTAGTACTGTCGCCCGGTTATGTTGCTGAGAGAGCGTGAAATATTGCGCGGCTTTGCAGAAGTCTGAATTAGAAAAAGCCTACGCCGCGCACATGTAGCGTTAGCTGTATTTGTTGGCGCGGTTGGCAAATTAGATTAACCCGCTGTTTCCGGTTTTCTTCTTCTTCAAAAAATGGAATTTCTTTTTCCTGTTTCTTTAGCAAAGAAACTTATAAGACGATTTTGTTTTTTTTCCTGGCAAATGAGCTAAAAGAAAAAATGAAATTTTTTCTTTCAAAAAATACCGAAGGATACTTTTTTCAAAAAACAAATAATGAGTTTTCTTAACTTTAACGACTTCACAAGTTCGAAGACCAAAATCTACAAAATCAAATTCTATGTTGTTATTTTTATTGAGGGCCGGCAGGAGCATTAGCGATGCTTTTATTGAAGGAGTATTTAAAGCTTTGATCTTAGGTTCGTTTCTACTTCTTTGTTCAACTATTTACAAATCCTTTTCAAAAAAAAGGAAGGTGGTGAATGATAACAATAATGATTCTCCACCTATTGATCAAGAAACAGAAAACGCTTATAACATAAGTAATCAAAAAAATCCTACCTCTGATATAAATCAAAACAAAGAGCCGCTAGAAATCCGTTTTTATAATTACTTTTTTTTAGAGCTAAATAAAGGTTACAGAAGGCTTCTGTTTGTCGGAAGTATTTTGTTCCCTTTGTTATTTGGCTTTTATCTTCATTCATCTGCGGTTCAAGAAGGAGACGATTATCCGCTTATTATAGCAATCATTATAGGATTGATAACAGGATGTTTATTTTATTGGATCTTATTTTGTCTTATAATGTGGATCATAAAAGGATTTAAAGAGGATAAAAGAAATAAGTGAATTGTTGTCTCCTTTTCAAAAAATATCGAAGGATATTTGTTTCAAAAAAACATGAAATGTTTTTTCCGTTCTTTTTAAAAGAAATAGATTTTTTCTCTGCTCTTAAAATGCCGTCCAGGATAACGGATTCCTTATTTTCTAACAACCAAAAAATATCGAAGGATTAAAAAAAATAAAGAATGGTTTTTTCCCAAGAAAAATTGAAGGATATTTCGAAAAAAAACATGAATAAGAAGGAGTTTAAAGAGTATTGGGACAAATGGCATCGGCAGTGGTTCGAAAATATAGAAACGAATCTTGATAAAGAGATCTATGGATGGAAAATACCAGAAGAAAAAAAAGGCAAAAAAGAGATTCCAATCTGTAAATACTTGCCAGAACCTTACTGGGGGAATATTAATAATGAAAATCTGAAAGCAGTTTTTTTAAACACCAATCCTGGGGCTGAAAACGAAATACAGAATTTTTCCATGGCTGGAGAAGTGAAGAAGAAATATCTTCAGGACGGAAAAAGTTATAGTTGCACTGTTGCTAAACTTTGCCAAGCAGATGAATATATCACCACCAAATGGATGAACCGGTATAGGGTTAAATGGTTGCAAGATCTTTTAGGTAAAAAGGAGTCAATTAATATTGATCATGCACTTAATATTGATCTCATACCATGGCATTCAGAATCAAAAGTGTTTGCTGGTGATTATATAAAGAAAAATAAGTTGGAAGATTTAGTAAAGGAAACGGTGATAGAACCAATTGAAGAAATAGCAAAAACAATTTCGGGAGGACTTAAAAACATAGTAATAGTAAGAGGAACAGTTTTAATTGATATTTTAAACAACAATGAAAAAATGAGAAGTTGGATGGAAGCCCACTCTGAATTTGTTGTGATGGATGAAAAAGAAAATGGTCTTCTTCCGAAGATGAACAGTTTGCTTACTGTAATAGAAACGAAAAAAAATACAGAATTCCTTGTTTTCTCCGGTGGCAGCAATATGAGTTTACCGAATGCCAACTATATGGTACGGCCTGTTGGAACGAATGGAGAAGTTAAAAGTTTGAGAGATTTTATTTTATCTCAAAAATGATGCATTCATTTTTTCTGCAGAAAACTTCAAATGTTTTTTCCTTCTTCTTCAAAAAAGTGTAATTTTTTTTCTCGTCTTTCAGCAACAGAACTTAAATCATTCCTGATTTTACATCTTTAGTATCGGTTATAATATTCGTTACGACTCCACAAATTTGCATATTCATTTCAGGCGTGATTTCTATTTCTTTGAATTTGGAATTAGCAGGCACAAGCCAGCATTTATGAGGATTTTTCTTTAGATACTTTACTGTCAATTCGCCATTCAGAAATGCTAAAACGATGTCACCGTTTTTAGGAGTGATAGAACGATCTACGATCAATCGCGCCTTTGGCGGAATAAAAGCGTTGATCATTGAATAGTCGTTTGATTGAATAATAAATGTTGATTGCGGCTACTCCATTAACGTGTTTAGATCAATTCGTTCCAGGGAATCAGCGAATCGAGTAAAGGAAAACTTTATTGACGTATTGGAATCAGAAAATGGTATGTTCTCGCTGCTTATATTTTTAGTTTTCATTCACTAAATATTTTAGCTAAGATACAGCAGATTTAAATAAAAAAAAAGCAGTGGAATGCTTCGGCTTTTTAAAACTTTTGAATAGATTAATCCGGCGTCAAATGCCATGTTTAAGTCAATGGTTGAACACCCTCTTACTCTTCCTCAAACATATACGGCAAAGTCGGTTTTAGACGAACGATCAGTTTGAATGTAAGGTCGTTCAAGTCATGGATGACAACGGCAAGCACGTCCTTATAAGTTTTGTTTAACTCTTGAAACTTGTATTCAATTGGTTCAAAAAGTTGCACTTTTCTCTTTAATCCATTTGGCAACTCAACATCCTTCTTTTGTAGCTCCCAAATTGTTACATAGCTTAACTCGTCAGGATTCCAAGTAAAGTAACAATGAGCCATCTTGTTGCGATTTATTCTAAACTCGTCAAGTCTTTGAAATAAGTCTGAATAAGGTGCGGTTAAGTCTGGCTGAAGCTCTTGCAAAAGTTTAGGTAGTTCCCTGATTTTTTCGTCAAAGGTTAGTTTCCTGAAGTTTAGCATTATGTCGGTGTTTGTCTTAACGCATTTTTCTTCATTCAGAAGGATGATGTTTTTTACAAGCAAAGCTTCAATTTGCGCTGATGCTCGCATGTAACGTCCTCTAATGCCTACTTCGATTTTTTGTATCTTATAGAATATTTCGTCCGGAAGCTCAGAATTGAAATTTTTCATGACAGTTGTTGTTTGTTATAATTACAGTGGTTGAGTTTATAGATAGTGCTCATTATCGTAAAAAGATGCTACCACTGATTTTTATTTCACTTTTTATTTGACATTCTTAGAACAGCGTGTAGGGTCGCCAAGTAGTAATAAAAAATCCAACTATACCAAATTGCTTTGTCATAATCTGTCTGCTGGTCTTTATTGTGATGTCTTATACCAAAGTTGTTAGCGATATTAAAAATGTCATTTTCATCTTTCTTGTTTAAATGTCGTTTTATCGAAGGTCTAACAAATTCTAAAACGTCTGCAAGTTCCCTAATTGCTTCTCGTCTATCGTCAAGAGTAGATTTGTACCTTCTGAATTTTAATATTGCGCTGTTTATTTTATCAGAAATATTTTCTTTATCATTTGTAGGAATGTCTGCTTTAGATAGATTGGAAAGTCCATTGTCTGATAAAATTAAAATTTCTCCGCCTTCAGAAATTTCAAAACCGTCCTGGTATTCTCTTAAAATAGGATTCAATACTTCTCGATAATATTTTCGTCCTTCAATATCATTAAACTCTTCGTAATGATAGCCGCATTGGTTCCAACTGTGATAATGTCCGTTTAATCCTTTTGAGCAATGGTCGTGAAGAAACTCAATTACGTCAAAAAAGTCGTCTTCTGTATAATAGGGTAATTTTTCCCAAACCGGATAAAGATTTTCTTTCCTCAAATTCACAAACATTATCGCATCAATATCTTCGCCCATTTCTCCAGGAATGAACCCGTCTGTGCAGTTTATGCCAAAGTACTTTTGAAAATAGCCGTCAGTACTAAGTTTATTGTATGTTACTAAAAACAATTTTTTTAAAACATCAAAGTTCACCTTTTGGTCTGGGGTTATTTTCCCAGTTCTTACAGAATAATAATTTCTCTTAATCATTTTCTATTGTTGTTGTCTTGATTCCCAACAGCACAATATTATAAGAAACCTGCTATTTATACAAGAAAAACAAAAGAAGCTTATATCCACTTTTCTGGCTGTAACGTTGTCAATATTGCCAACCCTTGTGCGAAGGGCGACCCCCAAATACTTAATTGTTCTTAAAATAATATCGAATATTGTTATTCCCGTATTCTATTAAAATTTGACTTTCTCCTTTATCAGCAAAAAAATTAATAGTACAAAATCTGCCTTTATCATCCTCTGCATTAAACCTATAAGTATCAATGGAAGAAATTTTGAATAACTTATCTCCAATTCTTAATTTATCAGTTACTCCGTTTTTCCCCGTAATGAAAACAAAGATAGTGTTGACTTTTCTCGAATAGTCCACTACTGCACTTTGAACTATTCGGCCGTCAAAAAGCGTTTCTCCTTGATGCTCTTTTTCGAATTTATATGAAATCCTCTTTTGTTTGAAAAAACTTGTGATTGAGTAACTTACACCAAAATCGTTACTTCTGACTTTCGCTGATGACAAATCGATAAACGACATACCTCTTTCCTTACGATAATATAATCTTAATGTTAATCCATCTTGAGACCAAAGAACTTTTCTAACTTCTAACGGATCATTAAAGGTTGTGTCCAAATTTGGTTTACCGAGAAGTTTTGAGATTTCATTACTTAAAATATTGTTAGTGCTATCTTGGTTTTCTGAATTAAGATCGATTTCCCAACTTTCCAATGCGAGCAAATTTTTTGTATTGAAGGAATAATAGCTCACACAAGAAAAGTCTAAGAACTTAGACGCGAATTCTTCGTTGAGACGAAATGTTTGATTAAACCCTATGCTCATGCAGGGTAAAGGAAATTCAACAATATGTTTAAATTCTTCGAATGTCATTCCCAGTTGGAAATTTGGGTATCCAAGATAGGGAAGCAAATTGTTTAAAGAGATCTTCTGACTATCGCAGTTGAGAGAAAAGACCAAAAGAATGAAACTTATCAATTTTATTTTCATGGTGGTGTAATTTTTAAGAGATGACATCCTCTCCCACAATATCGCAATTTCGGCTATTAGTTTATGAGTTACTTGTGTCGTAACGTTTCTACCAAACTTTATAAATGAAGAAAATCTGCTTTCGCAAATTTCTTATAAATCACTTCCTCTTTAGTTTCTCAAAACCGCCTTCTCAAGGCACTAATTCTTTTTCTTCCGTTGAATCCTTCAGCACATAATAATAATAGAAGACGTGGTCGGTACCATAACTGAAAACGAAATCATGCACGGAAGCAATGTAATTTTCAGGCTGAACTAATTTCGCGCGCTGGATTTTTGAGAAATCCTTTTTGAAAAGCAAAGTGTACAAATCGTCGTGACTGAAATTTTCAACATAAAAAATTTGCGGCTCTTCCTTTGCATAATAAAACACACAAGAACTGTCACCCGTTCCAATGTTGGTAATAAAACTAAATTGTGGAGGGCAATTAAGTACTAGCGATTTTACTTCTGCCCGCTCTACATACTTCTGTGCGTTTGTTGCAAAAGTTAGCAACAAAATAGTCGCTGAAAATACAATTTTCATGATAAGTTATTTAAACGTGATGTAAGAAATGAAACCTGAAATCCTTTGAGTTTTTCTTCTGTACAGCTTTTGGTTTAAATAGGATAAACGAATTAATATTGGCTGGGAGCTTTCCGCAGGTTGCTGTAAAGATGAATACGATTGTTGCTAAATCAGCACTTAAAAGATTTTGTTTTGCTGCCGTTAACTCCACAAATATGACCTCCACCTATTGGAAAAACAAATCAGCACATTAAGAAGATTCCACGAATCCGCTCGGAGCTCTTAAACTTTTAATCGAACCATGTAGGAATTGAAATTCAACTAATGCTTGTTTGTTATACAGCACATCGGGACTTTTAATCGAACCATGTGGGAATTGAAAGCTCTTAAAAGGATCTGAAACAATTAAGGAACGTCCGCTTTTAATCGAACCATGTAGGAATTGAAAGAAAGCACCTAAAACAGATCAGGTAGCGCCTTGTAAACTTTTAATCGAACCATGTAGGAATTGAAAGAGAACTACAACAACTACAAAGTGAATGTCCTTGGTGCTTTTAATCGAACCATGTAGGAATTGAAATTCGCTTTGCAGGTTGAGCATAAGTGACCTTTTTACTTTTAATCGAACCATGTAGGAATTGAAATTATCATAAACGGCGAAAGGATCGTAATTAAAACACACTTTTAATCGAACCATGTAGGAATTGAAATTTTACTTTTTGACCGCTGCCAAGTTTACCGGGTATTGCTTTTAATCGAACCATGTAGGAATTGAAATGTTGAAAGAACGTTCTGTGATGCATCTACTGTTACTCTTTTATTCGAACCATGTGGGAATTGAAATTGCACCTGTGTATTTGCATTTATTGCAGCGGCGATGCTTTTAATCGAACCATGTAGGAATTGAAATTTGTATTGGGCGGTGTAAATAGAAAGATGGATCAACTTTTAATCGAATCATGTGGGAATTGAAATTTAGCTCCTTCTCCTCTTGCTGTATCCGATATATTACTTTTAATCGAACCATGTAGGAATTGAAATGAATTTGAATCACAATGGTATTTTACGGATAAGTCTATTAATCGAACCATGTAGGAATTGGAATTTCAAAAAAAATTCTATGGTAACCTGCAAACTGCTCTTTTAATCGAACGATGTAGGAATTGAAATAATGTTTGGACGAGTACAGTTGTGTTTGTTTTGCGAACTTTTAATCGAACCATGTAGGAATTGAAATTCTATTATCGCATCGAATTCAAGTATAGTAAGCGTGCTTTTAATGAACGATGTAGGAATTGAAATTTATCAAGCGGGCGAAGGCGTTAATGAAATTAACCCTTTTAATCGAACCATGTAGGAATTGAAATTTTAATGAAAAATAAGTAGAAGTGCCGTCTAATGCAACTTTTAATCGAACCATGTAGGAATTGAAATAATCAAATTGCTGCGTTCAAAAGCAGGTTATGAACTTTTAATCGAACCATGTAGGAATTGAAATGTTGCTAAACCAATCGTCCGGTTGCCGCCATGACGCTTTTAATCGAACCATGTAGGAATTGAAATTCGATAAAAACATTCTTTAAGGCTGGATGCGTGCCAAACCGGAACAGATGAAACAACTTAATTGAAATTCGATAAAAACATTCCTTAAAGTCGCCCCTTTCACTTTTTATTCGCTTCAAGCCACAAATTCATAGTAAAAATGTAAAAGCGATTAGGTTTGATATATTTAGTAGTATTTAATTTCTTTGGTTTAATGTGAGAAATTCTTAATAGCCGGAAGGTATAAGTCATTATTAATATTCGTAAAAGCTAATGTCAGATTTTGGTAGTCATTACCGCCTTTTAATACCATAAAAGTAGTGTACCACAGACTAATACAAAAAAGAAGCATAGAAATTCTATTGCTTTTAATCCAGGGTAATAAAGTCTCAATACTTCCGGAACTTTTATAACAAAAAACTTCCGCATTCATTTGCGGAAGTTTAAGAATTTAATTCCAGGGTATATGGTTTTCCCGGATAACTGGAGCCATTTTACAGGCGCGGTTTCATTAGGATTAATAAGTTATTTACAGGTATTGAATAAAAAAATAGAAGTTGACTGATATCGGATTTTATTGGTGTTTCATGGATTGCGATCCCGATCATTATCGGGAAGTATTTTTCAATGGATTTGGATTGTTTTCGATTAATGTTTGCTGAACATCAATCAACTTCTGAATGCAAAGATATAGCAGGTACCAGCGCCTCACAAGAGCAGTACTGCCCTTTTATTCCCGTATGGTAATTACGGTGCTCATCGTATATCAACGAGGGCAAAACGTATTATTACCTCCTTTCACCGAAAGGAATAAGTGGACGTTTCGTATCGTTTTTTCTACCGTTTTAATTCATCTTTTGCGCAATCGTAAGCAATTCTTTCTCTATTTCCTGCTTCGTTCGTTTCTTCATTTTGCATTCAGTTCCTTTTTCAAATGGCTCTTTTTCCAGTTTCATTTTAATTCCTCGTCTTCCAATTTTTACTTATGGCCAAGGGCAATTTCTCTCTATTTTCCGGGAAAATATGCCCATATTTCCAATACAGAAGGTACTTGCCTCATTTAACTTACCTGCATGAATAATGAATCGACGTTATTCCGTTCATTCTCCCAAACCATTCGTTTTATATTTGCATTTCAACTATAAATTTTCCTCTTTGACGAAAGTGTTAATCATAGACGATGAAGAAAAAATCAGAAATCTTCTTTCCAAAATAATCAGTTTGGAAGGTTTTGATGCAGTGCAGGCGGCGGATGCGAAATCCGGTTTGAGGAAATTAGAGAGCGCCGATGTTGATGTCGTGATTTGCGATGTGAAACTTCCGGATGAAAATGGGGTTGATTTATCGAAAACGATTAAAGAAAAATATCCTTCCATCGAAATTATTTTGCTTACAGCTTATGGCAACATTGCCGATGGAGTGCAGGCGATAAAGAACGGCGCATTCGATTATATCACCAAAGGCGATGATAATAACAGAATAATACCCCTGCTTTATAAAGCAACTGAAAAAGTAGCGCTGACAAAAAAAGTTATACGTCTGCAACATCAGTGGGGGCGGCGTTTTTCTTTTGACAACATTATCAGCAAGTCGCATAACGTGAAAGCAGCCATTGATGCGGGAAAGAAAGTCGCTGCAACAGATACGACGGTTTTGCTTACCGGCGAAACAGGTACCGGCAAAGAAGTTTTTGCACAGGCAATACACAACATGAGCGTGCGAAGCAAACAAAATTTTGTAGCGGTTAACTGCTCTGCTTTTAATAAAGAACTGTTGGAAAATGAACTGTTTGGCCACAAAGCCGGAGCCTTTACCGGCGCTACAAAAGAAACAAAAGGCATATTTGAAGAAGCAGATAATGGCACTGTTTTTTTGGATGAAATAGGAGAAATGCCATTGGACTTACAGGCAAAATTGCTGCGTGTTTTGGAAACGGGACAATTTATAAAAGTCGGCGATAATAAAGCAACGAAAATCAATGTGCGAATCGTTTCGGCCACCAATAAGGATTTGCTAAAAGAAATTGAAGGCGGTAATTTCAGGGAAGACCTGTATTACAGAATTGCGGTTTTTCAAATACATTTAATTCCACTGAGAGAAAGGGTTGTGGATATCGAACCATTGGCTGATTATTTTTTACAAATATTCTGTAGCAAGACAAATAAAAATATCGGGTCCATTTCACCCGATTATATTGAAGCATTGAAGCAACATGTATGGAAAGGAAATATCAGGGAATTGAAAAATGTAATCGAACGAAGTGTAATACTAACCGATAACGATGAATTAACTATAGATAGTTTGCCGCCTGAATTGCAGCATTACAAAGCCGCTAAAATAAAAAAATTGTCAGCTTTTGAACTCGCCGGCGCCGAGAGAATCCACATCCAAAAAGTATTGAATTATACCAACGGGAATAAAACCGAAACCGCCCGTTTGCTTAATATTGCGCTGACTACTTTATACCGGAAACTGGAAGATTACAAAATAAATTAACCGTAGCATAATGACAGTCTTTACCCTTTCATTTTGAAAGGGTTTGCTTTTTATCCAAATTTTTAAAAATTTCTACAATATAATGGGGGCAAGAGTTTGAGTACCCAAACAATGCTTTGGTTCGTTGATTGTATTTTCACTGTATTGTAAATTGTTTCAAATGACAGCAATACTTATTATTTGTGCCACTATACTCTTTGCACTTTTTTTCGCTTCAATAAAATTTTTTGAAAAAATATAAAATATGACCGCCTTATTCATTATTGCGATTCTGCTCTTTGCTTATTTGTGTTATGTATTAATAAACCCACAAAAATTTTAAAATATGGACGCTGGAATAATGGGCATTGTTTTGATGTTTGCCGTCACAATATTGATGGCTCTACCACTTGGTAGATACATAGGAAAGGTTGTGAGCAACGAAAAAACCTGGCCTGACAAAATATTTGACGCGATTGATAAAATATTTTACAAAATAAGCGGCGTTGATTGTACGAGGCAAATGAACTGGAAGCAGCATTTATTTGCTTTACTTACCATCAATTTGTTTTGGTTTTTGCTTTGCATGTTTGTGTTGATGAATATGAGTTGGCTGCCCTTGAATCCTGACAGCAATCCGTCGATGAGTGCAGACCTTGCATTCAACACTTCTATCAGTTTTATCAGCAACACCAATCTTCAGCATTACTCCGGCGAAACAAGCATTTCGTATTTGGGCCAACTTATCGTTATGCTATTTCAGTTTGTGAGCGCAGGGTGCGGGATGGCCATAGCATGCGTAGTATTTTTTGCGATGAAAGAAAGAACTACGGATAAGTTGGGAAATTTTTATTTCCTGTTTGTAAGATGCTGCACGAGAGTCTTATTTCCCATCGCGCTGATTGTTTCATTATTGCTTCTATTTAACGGCATACCAATGACTTTTGAAGGAAAAGATTCTATTACAAACCTGCAGGGTGATAGCGTGCATGTAAGCCGTGGGCCGGTGGCGGCCTTCGTTGCAATTAAACAAATAGGAACAAATGGTGGCGGATTTTTTGGAACAAACTCTGCACATCCATTAGAAAACCCAAACTATTTTACCAATGTAGTAGAGAACATTAGTATTTGCCTGATACCGATTGCGATGATTTTTACACTGGGTTACGTCCTGAAAAGAAAGCGTTTGGCCTGGACCATTTTTGGCGTTATGACGATTGGTTTTCTCTTACTGCTTGTACCAACGATTATCAATGAAATAAAAGGAAGCCCCGCTATTGAAAAAATGGGAATCAGTCAGCCGATGGGAAGTATGGAAGGCAAGGAGGTAAGATTCGGTTCAATAGCTTCGGCCTATTGGGCAGTGAGCACCACCGCTACCAGTAATGGTTCTGTAAATGCAATGCACGACAGCCTTACACCTCTTTCCGGCATGAATGCCCTATTAGGAATGATGGTAAATTGTTTTTATGGCGGTGTGGGCGTTGGGCTTTTGAACTTTTACATTTTCATCATCATTGCCGTTTTTATCAGCGGTCTGATGGTTGGAAGAACTCCTGAATTCCTTGGTAAAAAAATTGAAGCGCGGGAAATGAAAATCGCGGTAATTGTTGCTTTACTGCATCCCTTTCTTATTTTGACAGGAACCGCTATAGCAACGCACCTTTACGCAAACATCCCCGCCGGGTATTCGGTGTGGCTGAATAATCCCGGGTATCATGGTTTTAGCGAAATGCTTTATGAATTTACATCTTCAAGCGCCAACAATGGAAGCGGATTTGCGGGGCTGGGCAATAATGCTCCTTTCTGGAATATCGCCTGCGGTGTGGTGATGTTGATGGCAAGATACCTGCCGATAATAGGGCCGGTAGCCATTGCAGGAATGCTGGCCAATAAAAAATACATACCCGAAAGCGCAGGCACTTTGAAAACAGACACTGTAACATTTGGCATAATGGTATTCGCGGTCATTGTAATCGTAGCGGCGTTGTCCTTTTTTCCTGCTTTGACTTTAGGGCCGGTTGCAGAATACTTTTCAATTTATTAACCGGAAGTTTTTTTTAATCCCCCGGCAAACGGATTGAACATTAGACAAAATTCCGATAAAAATGATTTCTTAAAAATTAATCAATCATGTTTAAAACCACGTTCAATGAGCACAAAAATGTTTGATAAAATCCAAATATTTTTTAGAATTTAAATTCACGATATGTCAAAAAAACAATCATCTAAATTATTCCAGGCTTCATTAATAAAGGAAGCTGCCAAACAATCATTCTTCAAATTAAGCCCTGCAAAGATGTTCCGGAATCCGGTGATGTTTGCTGTTTGGACAGGCACTCTAATTATGATTTTTGTTTGTGCCTGGATTGCGTCTGGCGAAAAACACCAGGGCAGCCTTGGATATAATATTACGGTAACGGTGGTTCTTTTCATAACGGTTCTCTTTGCCAATTTTGCCGAAGCCATCGCGGAAGCAAGAGGAAAGGCGCAAGCTGACAGCCTGCGGAAAACGCGGGAAGAAACGCCGGCTAAACTAATTGAACTGATTGGTGAAACATTTTTGAATGAAATAAAAATTGTACCCTCATCACAACTTACAAAAGGCGATATTTTTTTATGTGAAGCAGGCGATATCATTCCATCGGATGGTGAAATAATAGAAGGATTGGCAACGATTGATGAAAGCGCGGTAACAGGAGAAAGCGCTCCCGTAATCAGGGAAGCAGGTGGAGATAAAAGCGGTGTAACAGGCGGCACAAAGGTACTATCAGATAAGATAAAGGTAAAAGTAGTAACCGAGCCGGGAGAAAGCTTTTTGGACAAAATGATTGCTTTGGTCGAAGGCGCTTCAAGGCAAAAGACACCGAATGAAATAGCATTAACGATTTTATTGGCAGGGTTCACTTTAGTGTTTATCATCGTTATCGTCACTCTAAAACCTTTCGCTGATTACGCACAAACGCCTATCACCATTGCGGCATTGATTTCATTGTTTGTTTGCCTCATTCCAACTACGATTGGAGGATTACTTTCTGCTATTGGAATTGCAGGAATGGACAGGGCTTTAAGGGCCAATGTAATCAGTAAAAGCGGCAGAGCTGTAGAAACAGCGGGTGATGTAGATGTATTATTGTTGGATAAAACCGGCACCATTACTATTGGCAACAGGAAGGCTACAAAATTTTTTCCGGCCGATGGCATTGATGAACAACAATTCATCAAAGCAACCGTGCTCAGTTCAATGGCCGATGAAACACCTGAAGGTAAATCCATCATTGAATTGGCTGGTATCAATCCTTTAAGTTTTCCCATTCAAAATCCACATTTTATAAAATTTACTGCTGAAACAAGAAGCTCCGGAATTGACTTCCAGGATACGAAAATCCGGAAGGGCGCCTCAGATGCCATCAGGAGCATGGTGGAAAAAGCAGGCAATCAATTTCCCCTGAGAAGCAGTGAAGTGGTACAAACTATTTCGAGCAACGGAGGTACGCCATTAGTCGTTGCAGAGAATCAAAAAGTATTGGGCGTGATCGAATTGCAGGATATTATTAAACCGGGTATTTACGAGCGGTTTGAGCGCTTGCGAAAAATGGGAATTAAAACGGTGATGGTGACAGGCGATAATCTATTAACGGCAAAATACATTGCTGAAAAAGCAGGCGTTGATGATTTTATCGCGGAAGCCAAACCGGAAGATAAAATGAATTACATCCGTAAAGAGCAGACTGATGGAAGACTCGTGGCGATGATGGGCGATGGCACAAATGATGCACCGGCGCTGGCTCAGGCAGATGTAGGCGTGGCTATGAACAGCGGCACACAAGCCGCAAAAGAAGCCGGCAACATGGTTGATTTGGATAACGACCCGACCAAGTTGATTGAAGTGGTTGAAATAGGAAAACAATTATTAATGACCAGGGGAACGCTTACCACTTTTAGCATTGCAAATGATGTTGCGAAATATTTTGCCATTGTTCCGGCATTGTTCATTGCCTCTATTCCGACATTAGGGCATTTGAATATTATGAATTTGCATTCCCCAGAAACGGCTATTCTTTCCGCTGTTATTTTCAATGCCCTTATTATTCTTTTATTAATTCCATTGGCGTTGAAAGGCGTAGCCTATAAGCCTGTGGGAGCAAGCGCTTTGCTGCGACGGAATTTATTTATTTATGGATTGGGCGGCATCATTATTCCCTTTATCGGAATAAAAATCATTGATCTTATCGTTGCATTATTTATTTAAAAGTTAATTCAATATGAAAGAACACATTTTTCCCGCGATCAGGCTAACGTTTGTTTGCCTTATTTTTTTCTGCGGAATATATACCCTGATAATATATGGACTTGCACAATTTTCAACTAACGATGGGAAAGGAGCAATAATAGAGCAGGACAATAAAATTTATTACCTCGACGTAGGACAAAAGTTTACAAAGGATAAATATTTTTATTCACGCCCATCTGCTGTGGATTACAATGCTGCGGCTTCGGGAGGAAGCAATAAAGGCGCTTCTAATCCGGAATATTTAAAAACCGTGCAACAGAGGATAGACGTTTTTTTAAAACACAATCCGGGAATTAAAAAGGAAGACATTCCTTCCGATTTGGTAACAGCAAGCGGCAGCGGCCTCGACCCTGATATATCGGTGCAGGCTGCCAACATACAAGTAAAACGGATTGCCGTAATAAGAGGTTTGGCCGACGGAAACGTACAACAATTGATAATTTCAAATACCGAAAAACCTCTTGCCGGACTGGCAGGTCCTGATTATGTAAATGTGCTGAAACTCAATATGGCGCTGGATAGTTTAAAATAAGAACCATGAAAAATCTATTGATATTGGGATGCCTTTTTATAACGGAAAAAAGTTTTGCGCAGAACGATACTTCGCAACCGGGTTTAATCCTGACAGGTTATATTGAAACCTATTATTCATTTGATTTTAATAAACCTTTAAATCATACGCTACCGTCATTTATTTATTCTTATAACAGGCATAATGAAGTGAATCTTAATTTGGGGCTCATAAAAGTTTTCTACCAAAATAAAATGCTGCGCGCTAATCTTGCTGTGGCTACAGGTACTTATCAAAACGCAAGCCTTGCATCTGAGCAGGGAATATTAAAAAATATTTTCGAAGCCAACACAGGCGTAAAAATTTCAAAGAAAAAAAACCTCTGGGTTGATGCCGGTATTTTTGCTTCACACATTGGTTTTGAAAGCGCGATCGGGATTGATTGCTGGAACCTTACCAGGAGCATGCCTGCGGATAATTCACCTTATTTGGAAAGCGGCGCGAAGGTTTCTTACACCAGTGATAATGGCAAATGGTTTATCAGCGGATTGTTATTAAACGGCTGGCAAAGAATAGAAAGAGTAAACGGCAATAACACCGTTGCATTCGGCCATCAGCTTACCTATAAACCCAATTCAAAAATCACCATCAACAGCAGTTCATTTATTGGAAACGACAAACCTGACAGCATAAAGCAAATGCGGTATTTTCATGATTTTTATGCTATCATGCAGTTGACAGCCAAATGGGGAATAACTGGCGGTTTTGACATCGGCATGCAGCAAAAACCAAAAGGCAGCAGTAGTTTTGACACCTGGTATTCACCTGTTTTAATTATCAAACTAAACATTAATGAAACCCGCAGTTTCACATCAAGAATTGAATATTATAGCGACCCAAATGGAGTAATCATTACTAGTTTTTCTCCCTATGGATTTAGAACATGGGGGTATTCTATCAATTATGATTATCTTATTAGTAAAAATGCTCTTTGGCGAATTGAAGCGCGTGGTTTTTCGGGAAATGATAAGACATTTATAAAAAATAACAGTCCTTCTAAAACGGATTTCTTTTTAACAACAGCATTCGAAATTTCATTTTAATGCCCGGCAAAGTTCATACAGTACAAAAGTTTCTGGACCTGATAAAAAAATCACGAAGAGGAAAGTTTAAAATATATATCGGAATGAGCGCCGGGGTTGGCAAAACGTACCGGCTTTTACAGGAATCGCATGCCTTATTGAAAAACGGTATTGATGTAAAAATCGGATATATCGAAACACACAACCGCAAAGAAACAGAGGCGTTGATGGAAGGATTACCAGTCATTCCGCGCAGAAAATTATTTTACAAAGGCAAAGAACTGGAAGAATTAGATGTTCAGGCGGTTATTAATTTGCGCCCCGAGGTGGTCATTATCGACGAACTGGCTCATACGAATATAGGCGGAAGTAAAAATGAAAAACGCTGGCAGGATATCGTTGAAATATTAGATGCCGGAATAAACGTCATCAGCGCTGTGAATATCCAGCATATTGAAAGCCTTAATGAAGAAGTAAAAGAAATTACCGGTGTGGAGGTGAAAGAACGCATTCCTGATAGCATCATTGCGCAGGCCGATGAAGTTGTAAACATTGATCTGACCGCCGATGAACTAATTGACAGATTGAAAGAAGGGAAAATTTATGACCCCGGCAAAATCCAAACTGCCTTAAAAAATTTTTTTAAAAGTGAACACATCCTCCAACTACGCGAACTGGCTTTAAAAGAAGTGGCTACGCAGGTGGTACGAAAAGTTGAAACTGAAGTGAATACCATCAACGCGATGAAACGTGAAAGGTTTCTTGCTTGTATCAGTTCTAACCAGGCTACTGCAAAAACAGTAATCCGCAAAACTGCAAGGCTTGCCAATTATTACAATAGCAATTGGTATGTTTTGTATGTGCAAAGCGGCAAAGAAAGCGCCAATAAGATTGCCCTTGATAAACAACGTTTTCTTATCAATAATTTTAAACTGGCAACAGAACTGGGCGCTGAGATAATTAAAATAGAAAACAACAATGTGGCGAAAGCAATTATCGAACAATGCGAAGCAAGAAATATCACAACTGTGTGTATCGGGCAGCCACATTTGAGCCTGGCGAAAGTAATTTTGGCGACAAACATCTTTAACCAGTTGCTCAAAAAACTCTCCTCGAGCCACATTGATTTAGTAATTTTAAGCTGATGAAAATAAAATCAAAATTGGTATTAGGGATTGGCGTTTTATTTTTAATGATTGCCGGGCTTACCGTTCTTTCTATCGTCTGCATCAACAAATTATCAAACGACACAAAAAACATTCTCACTGCCAATTATAATACGCTTGATTTTTCAAGAAAAATGCAAAGGGCGCTTGATGATGATATTTCCAAAAGTGAAAACGCCAGACTCTTTTCCCAGAACCTGTTATGGCAGGAACAAAATATTACAGAAGTTGGAGAAGAGCAATTGACAGATAGCCTTCAACAAAACTTTATTAAACTGAAGCAAAACCTCTCAGATTCATTTCTGATATATAAAATCAGAAGAAATATCAGCGATATAATGTTGCTCAATATGCAGGCAATCCAACGGAAAAGCCACATCGCGCAAAAAACGGCGAATTTATCCATTGTGTGGACCTCGCTGGCGGGTACAATTTGTTTTTTGCTTGCCTTTATAATATTGATGAACCTTCCCGGAAACATTGCGGATCCTATAAAAAAATTAACTGAAAGCATCAAAGAAATCGCTGCCGAAAATTATTCTGAAAGGGTGCATTTTGAAAAGCAAGATGAGTTTGGAGAACTATCAGAATCGTTTAATACGATGGCCGAAAAATTAGAAGAATATAAAGCAGGAAATCTGGAAAAATTAATGATTGAAAAGAAAAGAATTGAAACGCTTATCAATAATATGAAAGACCCGGTAATTGGCCTGGATGAAAAAAAACGGATATTGTTTATGAACAATGTCGCTTTGAAAATCGCAGGATTAAACACTGAAAATATTATCGGTAAAAAGGTGCAGGACATAGCGATGAAAAACGATTTAGTCAGAACGCTTGCAGGCGAATTGTTTGAGGAAGAAAATGAGCATCAACCACACTCCGCCCCATTAAAAATTTATGCGGACAATAAAGAAAGTTATTTTGAAAAAGAGATTATACCAATAAAAATTATTCCCACCGGTGAAAAGGAAGAAAAGCAGATCGGCAATGTAATCCTGTTGCGAAATATAACGCCATATAAAGAACTTGATTTTGCAAAAACCAATTTTATAGCTACCGTTTCGCACGAATTAAAAACGCCTATCTCATCTATAAAGATGAGTTTGCAATTACTGGAAAATGAGCAGGTAGGTAATTTAAATGCAGAACAACAGGCGCTGATGGAAAATATCAAAGACGATGCAACAAGATTGTTGAAGATAACCGGCGAATTGCTGAATATGACACAGGCAGAAAGAGGAAGTATTCCAATAAAAATGATGCCTGCGGCACCAAGAAAAATTGTTGAGTATGCGGTAAATGCCAATAAGGCTGTGGCAGACCAAAAGGGAATAAAATTTGAAATAAACGTTCCATCAGCCTTGCCTCAGGTACTTGCCGATAAAGAAAAAACATCGTGGGTATTGACTAATTTAATTTCAAACGCCATTCGATATTCTTACGACAATTCTGTTATTTATATCGACGTAATATTAGAAAACCGTAAAATAAAATTTTCAGTAACCGATACCGGTCAGGGAATTTCACCGGAATATGTTGAAAAAATCTTTGACAGGTATTTTCGGATTCCCGGCACAAAAAAAGAAGGCACAGGACTTGGACTAAGCATCAGCAAAGAATTTATCGAAGCGCAGGGTGGAAAAATCTCGGTAAAAAGTGACTTTGGCGCCGGTAGTTCTTTTTCTTTTTCACTTGATTCTTTGGTAAATCACAAATAAAACGAAGAGACATAAAATGTGACTTGAATAATATCAAATGGTAAACGACAAGAAAATTATAACTTCCAACGAAAACAAATAATCACTTAAAATAATTACCTCCTCAAAAGCTGAAAAATTGATTCGTAATTTTATAAAAAAAAATCACTTAAGATACCTTACCGCATAATGTAATGGATGTTGCTCACACAAGCTGTTGTCGAAGCTTATCAAAATTATTTACCAAATAAAACTCCGTCTTGGCGCAAGAATGAGGCGCGGGCCTTAGCTTTGCCTTCTTGTCCGAGGACATGCTTTTAATTCTTCTTATTCATTTTCAACTCCGAAGTCAAAATCGTAGTGATTGGAAATGCCGATATCCGCTGCCGTGGTTTCAAAATTGTTGATAAATTCAACGGCCACTCCTTACACCGAAACATTTTCATTCCCAGATGTTCAGACTGAATAAATTTCCATTGAAATATCTATTTACATGGCTTTTCAACAGGTGCCAACCTGCCATAGCTTCTCTTACAAACCACTCCTGTGACCAATCCGTAAGTACATATTTCTGGAGGATTACGTAAACGCGGCCTTTAGTGTGACCGGAATCGTGACGCTAATAGTAACTTGTTAGGAGAAATTAATTTATTTGTTATGCCTAAGAATCAGGAAAGGCAAAATCCGCTTATTTCTTTATGTTTTTTAAACTTTCGTTTATTAAGAAATTTTTGAAATCACTCACTCTAGCACAACAAATCTGATCCATCACCTGTTGAAGTTGCCTTTTTAAAATAGTGATCGTGTGATTGCCGCCTTCATCTCCCAATGCGGCAACGCCATACATGAATGTTCTTCCCAGGAAAGTAAATTCTGCTCCTGAAGCAAGCGTCCTCGCTATATCAGGGCCGGAACGCAAGCCACTGTCCATCATTATTTTTATTTTCCCTTTATATTTTTCAACAATGGGTTTTAAAGAATGAATCGTGGATTGACCTGCATCCAATTGCCTTCCCCCATGATTGGAAACGATGATTCCATCTATTCCCAGCCTGATAGATTTTTCGACATCTGATTCATTTACAATTCCCTTTAACACTAATTTTCCTGTCCACATTTCGCGGATAGCAGAAACTTTCTCTTCATTCAATCTGCCGTCAAATGTTTTATTCATGAACAAACCAAGATGATGCATGTTCATTCCCTTGGGCATGTATGGTTTTAGAACCTGGAATGAAG
>JBQCFI010000446.1:0-16806 GCA_051959325.1 Ginsengibacter sp.
CGACCTTAATTGTCCTGCAATTAAAGCAAAAAGGAACAGTTAATTCTCAATCAGTAAACAAGCAAATACTGAAACTTTCTGTTTACACAATTATATAATGTTACGATTTCTTCTCATCTTCCTTGTGTAAAAACTCGCGAAGTACGTATTGTAAAATACCACCGTGCCGGTAATATTCAATTTCAATAGAAGAATCCATTCGCGCAACGACATTGAATTTTATTTCGCTTCCATCTGATTTTACGGCTGTCACCTGCACTTCTTTCAATGGTTTTATATCATTCGCTATTCCGGAGATAGTATAAGTTTCATTTCCGGTCAGTCCAAGGCTTTGAGCAGTGTCTCCTTCTTTATATTGTAAAGGTAGAACGCCCATTCCAACCAAATTGCTTCTGTGAATACGCTCATAGCTTTCAGCGATGACTGCTTTTATACCGAGCAAAAATGTACCTTTTGCAGCCCAGTCCCTGGATGAGCCACTACCATATTCTTTTCCCGCTAAAACGATCAGCGGCGTATTCGTTTCTTTATATTTCATTGCTGCATCGAATACAGACATTTCTTCTCCTGTGGGCAAATATTTGGTGTAACCGCCTTCCCTGGAAACAAGCTGGTTTTTAATACGAACATTTGCAAAAGTGCCGCGGGTCATTACCTGGTCATTTCCGCGACGCGATCCATAGGAATTGAAATCTTTGGCATCAACGCCCTGGCTCACCAGGTATTGGCCGGCAGGTGAATGCTGGTTGAAAGAACCGGCAGGGGAAATATGATCGGTAGTGACACTATCACCCAACATCAGCAAAACCCTTGCTCCTTCCACATCGATCAACGCTTCGGCCAGGTCAGAAATATTGTAAAAGAACGGAACTTCTTTTACGTAGGTGGAACTTTTATCCCACACATACAATTTATCTTCCGGTACATTTAATTTTCGCCAAATCTCATTTCCTTCGAATATTTCTCCATAGCTTTTTGCAAAATCTTTTGGAGAAAGTACCTGGCTCATGATATCATTGATCTCATCATCTGTTGGCCAGATGTCTTTTAAATACACAGGCTGCTGATTTGGATCATAACTGATCGGATCGTTTATTAAATCGATATCTACCCGTCCTGCAATTGCATAAGCAACAACCAGCATTGGCGACATCAAAAAGTTCATTCTTACCTGGGGATGAATGCGGGCTTCAAAGTTTCTGTTGCCCGAAAGAACCGAAGCTACTACCAAATCATGTTCTTCAACTGCTTTTGCAATATAAGGTGGTAAAGGCCCGGAATTGACGATGCAGGAAGTACATCCATAACCAACGAGGTGAAATTGAAGAGCTTCCAGATCGTCGAGCAAATCCGCTTTTTCAAGATAATCTGTTACCACTTTTGATCCGGGTGCCAACGATGTTTTTACCCATGGCTTAATGTCTAATCCATGCTCGCGCGCCTTTCGGGCTACCAAACCCGCACCGATCATTACAAAAGGATTGGAAGTATTGGTACAGGAAGTAATTGCAGCAATAGCAATCGAACCATCTGTAACTTCAAATTTTTCCTGCCCGAGGGTGATCCAAACGGTTTTCATGCCGTTATATTCTTTTTCTTCAATCCGGGTATTAGGAGGCATCGGTACTGGCTCATCGACCGGCTGACTACCACCTTCTGCAAACCACCGGGAAATTTGTTCAACCGGTTTCAGATAATGGCGACCATAATTCTTTTCCATTAATTCATAAAAACGGTCTTTTAAATTTTTCAATAAAATTTTATCCTGCGGTCTTTTCGGCCCGGCGACACTCGGCTGAATGGAACTTAAATCAAGTTCCAATACATCCGTATATTTTATATTTTCGTCACCCGTTCTCCACAATAGATTGGTTTTACAGTAATCTTCTACCAGTTTTACCTGCTCTTCCGAGCGGTTACTTTTACGCATGTACTCAAGCGTCTTCTCGTCTATAGGGAAATAAGTGATGGTACATCCGAATTCAGGAGACATGTTTCCAATGGTAGCACGGTCAGGAACTGAAAGATGATCTAATCCGTCTCCAAAAACTTCAACAAATTTGCCAACTACCCCATGTTTTCTTAAAAGCTCCGCAATATTTAAAACGAGGTCTGTTGCCGTAGAACCCAACGGTAGTTTGCCTGTCAACTTTAAACCGATCACCTGCGGCATAATAAAATAGATAGGCTGACCCAGGATTGCTGCTTCTGCTTCGATTCCGCCAACTCCCCACGCTACTACACCAATTCCATTTACCATCGGCGTATGACTATCTGTGCCGACTAAAGTATCCGGGAAAATTTCTCCATTTCTTTCTATTACTCCCTTGGATAAAAATTCAAGGTTTACCTGGTGACAAATGCCCATTCCCGGTGGAACGACGCTAAAATTATTGAACGATTTTTGCGCCCATTTCAAAAATGAATACCGCTCATGATTACGCTTATATTCCTCATCCATATTTCTTTTGTAGGCGTATTCGGTTCCAAAATAATCAACCTGGACCGAATGATCAATGATCAGGTCAACAGGAATCAATGGATTTATTTCATCGGGGTTTTTTCCTTTTCGCGCAATTTCGGCACGAAGAGAAGCAATATCCACAACTGCGGGAACACCGGTAAAATCCTGCATCAATACACGAGCAGGTTTGAAAGGAATATCTTTATCTGATCCACTCGGCTTCCAGCCTAAAATCGTTTCGATATTTTCTTTTGTTATTGCAAAATCATCAAAATTGCGCAGGGCATTTTCCAATAAAATGCGAATTGAGAAAGGTAATTTTGAAATGTTGTGGCCTTGTTTTTCCAATTCCGGCAGACTATAATAGGTAAAGTTTCCGTTTTTGGTGTTCAATAACTTTTTAATTTGATAAGGATCTTTTGCCATGATTAAGCATTTATTTATTCTGAAGGAAATATAATTTATGGTTTCTTTTTAGTTCAACTCAATCTTTCTTTTTGTTGAATAAAGTCAATATAACACTTTTTAAAGAAAAGCATCCTAAAATTGTTCGATCACTATCTTTTCTTCTTTTACTCCCAGGTTCAGCAGGTCTTTATGAATTGCTTCAACCATCGGATCAGGGCCACAAATGTAAAAGTATTGATCAAAAGCGGTTACTTCTTTAGCAAGAAAATCTTCGTCTATCCGGCCTTCTATATAAGGCGTATTTTTTTCATCAGAAATGATGTTTATGAAATTTTTGCCCAACATATTTTCAAACTCATCTTTCAAGATAATATCTTTTGTTGTTCTGTTGGAAAAGAGTAATTTATTATTTCCTGTTTTGCCCTTCTGATGTAAATCCCGGAAAATAGCAATAAAAGGCGTAACACCTGCGCCACCGGCAATAAAAATGCCTTCTCCTTTATAATGAATTGCACCGAAAACATCATGAATAATTAATTCATCGCCGGCTTTCAATTTTCCCAATTCATTAGTAACACCGTTGTGATCGCTGTAAATTTTTATGGTGAATTCAAGTGTATTCCAATCATTCAGACAGGTAAAAGTAAAAGGACGTCTTTCGTTTTTCCATTCAGGTAAATTAATTACGATATCTGTTGCTTGTCCCGGTTTGAATGTATAATCTTCGGGCTTGCTTAGCGTAAAGCGTTTTACATTATGTGTTACATTTTTTGCATCTAAGATTTTTACTATGTGCTCTTCGTCCGGATAATTTTCCATAATTAATAATTTAGAAAGTTTAGAAGTGTAATGAACATCTTCCTGCAACGATTGTTGCATTCTTTAGAGTAATATCTATGATAAAAGTTACAACCACAGATACAAATCAAAAGTACTATAAAAAAATAAACTGTTGTGAAAGAAGAAGAGATTGCTAATTATGTTTGTGAAAACAGAAGATCAGGTTATTTATTTATTTGCTACAGTTGCTGGCTCTTTTTTTTTGCTTTCTAAATTTTGTGCGAATTCTCTTATTTAAATAAAAAATATATGTTATTTCAACTGCTTATCCGGCTATAATCAGAATAAATCACCGCTTAAGTTCAAATTAGAAAAACAAATATATCTGAATTTTTGTTTTTTTATTTGTAAAACGATTTAGATTTGACTTAAATTTAATTATATGAAAAAAGTTAATCTAAGTAATTCGGCTCCTTTTATCATTTTAATAATAGTAGCAATAGTAGCTTTATTTGTTCCTTCTTTTGCCACGTTTAATGATTTGGGAAAATACAATTCAGCCGACATCGCATGGATTCTGGTCGCTACCGCGCTTGTTTTTTTAATGACGCCTGGCCTCGCATTTTTTTATGGTGGAATGGTTCACCGCAAAAATGTTCTATCCACCATGATCAAAAGCTTTGTAGCTGCGGGTGTAGTTAGCGTTTTATGGATCACGGTTGGTTATAGCCTGGCATTTGGCGATTCAATCGGTGGCTTTATTGGAAATCCATTTACGCATCTTTTTTTTAAAGGCGTAAGTGCAGGAGCACCGTGGAGTTTGGCGCCAACCATTCCATTGATGCTATTTGCACTTTTTCAATTAATGTTTGCAATCATCACTCCCAGCCTGGTTGTAGGCGCTGTTGCGGAACGAACCCGTTTTTCTTCGTACCTGCTTTTTATCGTTATGTTTAGTCTTTTTGTGTATGCACCAATCGCGCATTGGACATGGAATCCGGAAGGATTTTTATTCAAAATGGGGATTCTTGATTTTGCGGGAGGAACCGTCGTTCATATCTCTGCCGGTTGCGCTGCACTTGCCGGAGCTTTGGTTTTAAAAAGAAGAAAAGTTCACCGCGAACATAAAGAAATTCCACCTGCTAATATTCCTTATGTTTTGATTGGAACCGGATTGCTTTGGTTTGGATGGTTTGGTTTCAATGCCGGCTCTGCTTTAGCTGCAAATTCTTTAGCTGTTTCTGCATTTGCAACTACAAATACCGCCGCCGCAGCAGCAGGTTTGTCCTGGATGTTTTTTGATATTTTGAAAGGAAAAAAACCTTCCGTTCTTGGCTTTTGTATTGGTGCAGTTGTGGGCCTTGTTGCCATTACGCCGGCCGCAGGTTTTGTAGCGATTCCGCAAAGTATTTTTATTGGCGTTGTTGCAGCAATTATTTCAAACGTAGCTGTTTATTACCGTTCTAAATCCAAGCTCGACGATACCCTCGATGTTTTTCCGTGTCACGGAATTGGTGGAATTGTTGGCATGATCATGACCGGCATTTTTGCATCAAAAACAATAAACGCAACCGGAAATGACGGATTGTTTTACGGAAATCCTGAATTCTTTTTTACGCAATTAAAAGGGTTGGGAATCGTAGTAGCATTTAGCTTTTCAGCGTCTTATGGCATTTTTAAATTTATTAATTGGGTAATGCCAATGAGAGTAAGTGAAGCAGATGAAGAAATGGGATTGGATGCTTCTCAACATGATGAAAAATATTTGCAAGGAACTTTATTGGTTAGGCAAGAAGGCTCTATAATTGAAGAAGAAGTTGAATTAGATTCTTCTTTAACAAGAGAAATTCAAACTACCCTATTGGAAAACGAGCTTCATTCGTGAGGATTAAGATTGAAATATTTATAGGAAAATCATAACACAAACACCGGTTCTTTCAATATAACAGAAAAGGGAATAGCTGAAAAAATTAACTTCTGAGAAAAGTTAACAGGCTACTCCCTTTCCATTTTTAAACTTTAATTCCATAACAATGTTAAGAAAAATTTTCTTAGGAATACTCCTGTTTTTTGTTTGTATCTCCTCTCATGCACAAAACGATTCGGTAAAATTAACAGAACCGGTTTCTGATACTACATCAAAACCATCGCTTTTAATTACCGGCGCTGTTGATGCGTATTACAGGTACGACTTTAATGGTCCGATAGACAAACCATACAATAGTTTTACCAGTTTTACAAAAACACAAAATTCATTTGCATTAGGAATGGCGAATGTGAAATTTGAGTTGCAAACAAAAAAAACTGATGTTGTTGCAGACCTTGGTTTTGGACCAAGAGAAGAAGAATTTGCGTACAATGATAAAGGAATTTCACAGGCGATAAAACAGTTGTATATTTCCTATTTGCCGAATTCGTGGCTAAAGTTAACTGCCGGAACATGGGCTACGCATTTGAATTATGAATTAGCTGATGCATTCGCGAATCGTAATTACAGTATGAGTTATTATTTTACTTATGGGCCTTTTTCTCACACAGGAATAAAGGCAGATTTTGCTACAAGTAAAAAAACGGCTTTTATGATTGGCATTGCAAATGCAACGGATTACAGGCTTCCTCCTGATGGGCAAATCAATAAGAAATTTTTGCTCGCTCAGTTTACTTATAATCCAGATGATCAGCTGCAATTGCTCGTGAATTATGTAGGCGGCCAAGCTCCCGATTCTTCAAAATCGAACATCAGTAATGTAATTATTACTGATAAGATTTCTTCTAAATTTAATGTCGTTTATAATGGTATTCTCGCGAATGTGAAACAATGGGATGGAGTAAAAAACATGACAACCAAAACCTGGTGGGGATCGACATTGTATTTTAATTATGATCCTGAAAGCTGGTTTGGTTTAACACTTCGCACCGAATATTATAATGATCAGCAGCAATTAAATCTTTATGCAGAACTGCCTTCCGGCGGAACTGTTTTTTCAAATACTTTATCAGCAAATTTCAAAGTTGAAGGTCTCACATTTATTCCTGAATTCAGATTCGATCATGCAAGCGTACCTCTTTTTGTAAAACATTCAGGCGCAATAATTCGTAACGATGCAAGTTGTATTGTGGCAGTAGTTTATAAATTTTAAAGAAAATTATTAAGGAAAGGAGTGCCTGAGTTTTAAAAGCAAAAGAAGAAATGGAAATATTTGTTTGTTTATTGTAAAGGAAATGAAACGGCTTCATCCAATTGTTTCTCCATTTTTAATAACGATTCTAAAACGTCATTACTTATAATGCCGGAACTATTTTCTTTTAACTGAGTGGCATACCAAATCAGCACCATAGAAATATAATCCTGCATGTCCTTTCCGGCAAACTGGGTGCGGAATTCGACGATTTTTTCATTGATCGTTTTCAAAACTTTGCGCACGGTTTCTTCATCTGAAGGCAGAATTTTTATCCGGTAACTTCTGTCTCCAATTACAATGTTTAATGGAATCAGTTCATCTTTAGGCATAATTATTTATTTAAAATGCCAATGCATTTATCAATAGAACGAATGTAGCGGTTGATGTTTTTTTCAAAATCCATTTTTTCTTTTCCTTCCAATTGTCCTGCAGATGTTTTTAAAATATTCACCTGCTGTTGCAATTGCTCAGTTTTTTCCATCAAGGTTTTTTCACTCGTTTTAAAAGCCCGATTTTCTTTTTTAAGTTGTTCATTTTCTTTTAAAAGCAACGCATGTTTTTTCAAAAGCAATTGCAGCTTCGACTGAATAATTTTTACGTGAAGGTCAATGGAATCAGGCATTACGACGGATTATGGCATTCAGTTTATTTTCAAGATTGGAAATGAATTTATTCATCATTGTTTCTATTTCATCATCTGTCATCGTTTTCTCTTTATCAAGAAAAGTAAAATTTATGGCAAATGATTTTTTATTTTCTCCGAGTTTTTCATTTTCGAAAACGTCAAACAATTGAATATTTTTTAGCTTTTTAATATGCAAAGACTTTACCACATTTTCAATGTCCGCATAAGAAATGTTTTTATCTATCACGATAGAAAGGTCTCTTTGCACTTGAGGAAATTTGGAGATGGGCTCAAAAGAGATATCCTTGTTATTGGTAAACGAAATTAATTTATCCCAATCGATACAAAGAAAATATACAGGCTGTTTGATTGCGAAAGTTTCAAGTTGCGTTTTCTTTACACTTCCGAAAACGCCAATATTTACGCCTTTTACAGACGAAATTAAACATTCGTTTAATTCCTCATTTTCAGCAATTTTAAATTCATAATTTTGAATTCCTGCAAGAGAAAAAATTGCTTCTGCAATTCCTTTTACATAATAAATATCAATTTTTTTTGCTACTGAATTCCAGTTCAATTCATTTGTATTTCCAGTAAAATACAAAGCAAGATTTTGTTTTTCATGATATTCATTTTCAATTTTAGAATACGTTTTTCCAAATTCAAAAAACAGCAGATTCCTATTTTTTCGATTTAGATTATAGGATATAGATTCCAGCCCGGTAGGCAGCATAGAAGGGCGCATTACATTCAATCCTTCGCTTAGGCTGTTGATGATCTTTACAGTGGTAGCGAGCGTTTCATCGTTAAAGTACTTACTGTTTGTAATCGAATTGGTAAAGATCTCATGAAAGCCATTTCCGGTGAGCCATCCGGTTATTCTTTCTTTTTCCAAAGCATTTTTTAAACCGATGTCTATCGCCGGCGCCATATTGATCGTACTTGGAATTTCAATATTATCCAATCCATCAATGCGCATAATTTCTTCTATCACATCTGCAGGAATGGTGATATCCGGATTGCTGAAAGGAACTGCCACCTGTATATTATCTATTCCTTCTCTCACAATCGTAAAATTTAAAGAGGTCAGAATATTTTTAACCGTATCCGGATGATAATTTTTTCCGCTGATTTTTTTCAAGTAATGATTAGATAAAGAAATTTCTTTTTTCTTTCTTGGTACCGTGTAAATATCTGTTATCTCTGAAGAAATTTTTCCACCCGCAATCTCTTTAATCAGCATGGCAGCGCGTTTCAGCACTTCAACAGTAAGGCTGATGTTGATTCCTTTTTCAAAACGGACTGCCGCTTCTGTTCTTAAATTATGAAGAAGCATCGACTTTCTGATAGAAGCGGGATTAAAAACAGCGCTCTCTAAAAATATGTTGGTCGTGGAAGAAGAAACGCCGCTGTTCAAACCTCCAAAAACACCGGCAATGCACATCGGTTCATCATCTCCATTGCAAATCATGATGTCATTTTTGCTCAGCTTTCGTTCTTTTTCATCCAGTGTGATAAAAGGAGTTCCTTCCGGAAGCTTTTCTACAATTACTTTATTGCCTTTTATTTTATCCAAATCAAAAGCATGGAGCGGTTGGCCGGTTTCATGCAAAATAAAATTGGTAATATCTACAATATTATTAACTGGCCGAAGTCCGATACTTTTCAATTTATTTTTCAACCATTCCGGCGATTCTGCAACGGTAATTCCGGAAATACTAACACCAGCATAGCGTTCGCAATCTGCCTGATCTTTAATTTCTATTTCTACATTTTTAGAATGATTGTCGGCTTTAAATTTATTGTTAAAAGGCGAAACCGGTTTGGCTGTTCTGTTATAATGGTGAGAAATGTAGGCACACACATCTTTAGCAACACCGATGTGGCTCATCGCATCCATTCTATTTGGAGTAAGCCCGATTTCAAAAACCCAGTCATTGTATAAATTATAATATTCTTTGGCGGCCATTCCTGGTATAGCATTTTGCGGCAAAACTATTATTCCTTCATGGCTGTTTCCCAATCCAATCTCGTCTTCCGCGCACAACATGCCATTACTTTCCACCCCACGGATCTTCGCTTTTTTTATCGTAAATGATTCGCCTGAAACCGGGTACAATTTGGTGCCCACCGGTGCCACAATTACTTTTTGTCCGGCCGCTACATTTGAAGCGCCGCAGACAATCTGCAAGGTCTCTCCCTGGCCATTAGATACCGTAGTTATTTTTAGTTTATCGGCGTCGGGATGTTTATCACTGCTCAAAACTTCTCCGATAAGTAATCCTTCCAAACCATTTGTCACCTGTTCATATTTTTCAAGATTTTCAACCTCAAGCCCGACAGAAGTGAGGATTTCGGCAATTCTTTGTGGGTTGCCAATTATTTTCGATAAATCTTCATCGATGGGCAAATATTCTATCAACCAGTTGTAACTAATCTTCATGTAATTATTTCTAAAAGCTCATTTAATTTTCAATAATGCCAAAAATAAGAAAGAAGAAGATAGAAATTTGCGCTTTATGTTTTATAACACATGTGGATGCTGCATTTCAGTCAAAAATTAGTATTTTTTTCTTTAAATAAAAGAAAATATCCTCCTGCCTGTACGTAATGTTTTTCCGTGATAAACGCCAAAAAAATAGCGGATTATTTTCTTCACAGCGAATGTGCATTTAACAAATAAAAAATGGGAAATTTTTTTTATTTTGTTGAAAAGGCTAAAAATAATGTTGATAACTTCGTATTTATTGTGAATTCAGGGTGAAATGCGTCTGCATAAATATAGGAGGAAAACAATTTCTTTTAATCGCTTTTTGTCCTTTACCTTAGCCGCCCACTTCGAAAATTTGAAGATGGAATTTACTAAAATTTAAAAAATTGCTCTTAGCAGAGAAATTTAAAAATGGAGCTCAGCAACATCAATAAAGACCGTAAATTGAGGAGAAAAACAGGTTCTCTTGAACTCGGTACCATGGCATTTGGAAAAGTGCCACCGCAGGCAAAAGAGTTGGAAGAAGCGGTTCTCGGAGCAATCATGCTCGAGAAAAATGCCTTTGATGTAATCGTTGAGATCCTCACGCCTGAATGTTTTTATATAGATGCCCATCAGCGCATTTTCAGGACGATGCAGGGCTTGCAACAAAAAAATTCACCCATAGATTTATTGACGGTTGTTGAAGAATTAAAATTTCGCGAAGAACTGGATTTGATTGGCGGCCCTTTTTATGTAACCAAATTAACCAATGCCGTTTTTTATTCTGCAAACATTGAAATACATGCAAGAATTATTTTGCAAAAATTTATTCAAAGAGAATTAATAAAAATCAGCAGTGAGATCATTGGCGACGCTTATGAAGACAGCACCGATGTTTTTGAATTGCTGGATATGGCAGAATCAAAATTGTTTGATATTACTAATAAACATCTGAAAAGAGATTATGCAAGCATCGATTCTGTATTGGTAAAAACCATTCAGCGGATTGAAGATCTCAGAACGCGGCAGGATGAAATTACGGGTGTGCCAACAGGTTTTTCGTCTATTGATCGGGTGACTTATGGTTGGCAACCAAGCGATTTGATCGTTTTGGCAGCACGTCCTTCTGTTGGTAAAACGGCGTTTGCTTTGAACCTGGCTCGCAATGCGGCGCTTCATCCAACAAAACCTACACCTGTTGGTTTCTTTTCGCTGGAAATGAGTGCCAGCCAGCTTGTACAAAGAATTTTAAGTGCAGAAAGCGGAATTCTTTTAGAAAAAATTGCTCGTGGAAAACTGGAACAACACGAAATGGAAGAGCTGTATAAAAAAGGAATTAACCGGCTTTCCTCTGCGCCGATCCATATTGACGACACCGCGGCACTGAATATTTTTGAATTGCGCGCGAAGTGCAGAAGGTTGAAAAATAAACACAATGTCGGGTTGATTATCATTGACTATTTGCAGTTAATGAGTGGCACCGGTGAAAACCGCAATGCGAATCGTGAACAGGAAATCAGCCGTATTTCACGCGATTTAAAAGGCCTTGCAAAAGAATTACAGGTTCCCATTATTGCACTCAGCCAGTTGAGCCGGGAAGTAGAAAAAAGAAAAGAAGGAAGTAAAATTCCGCAACTGAGTGATTTACGTGAATCAGGAGCGATCGAGCAGGATGCCGATATGGTTGTATTTCTGTACCGTCCTGAATATCATGATATCCATGCCAATGAAAACGGTGAATCTACCAAAGGAGAAACACAGGTTCGCATTGCAAAACATAGAAATGGGCAATTGGAAACAATTAATTTAAAAGCATTGTTGCACATTCAGAAGTTTGTGGAAATGGACGATGACGATTTTGGTAACAGTCTGCCTCCCGGCAATTTCAGACCAGTAAAAGATCTTGATGGAAGCGGTGGAGCAAAACTTTATTTCCAGGCCGGGAGCAAAATGAACCACGAAGAATTTGATGAAGACGCGCCATTTTAATCTACTCTTCCTTGCTTGTCACTTTTAATTTTTTCTGAATCGTTCAAGTAAAATATCAATGGCTGTTCCCTTTTTTTTTGAAGAAAATTTACCTCTTTCCAACGATTTTATTTTGAGTGAAGAAACATCCAAACACGTTTCACAAGTCTTGCGAATGAAAGAGGGTGAAGAAATAAGGGTTACTGACGGTAAGGGACAAACCATCATTGCTGAAATAGTTTTACCGGATAAGAAAAAGACGAAAGTAAAAACAATCGGAAAGGAATTTTCAGAATCGCCAAAATCAAAAATAAGTATTGCGATTTCATTAATTAAAAATACAAACCGTTTTGAATGGTTTGCAGAAAAAGCAACAGAGATAGGCGTTTCAGCGATCATTCCCATGATTTGCAAGCGTTCAGAAAAAACGCATTTCCGAAAAGACAGAATCCGTTCCATTTTAATAAGTGCCATGCTGCAAAGCCAGCAGTCGTGGCTGCCTGAGTTATCAGAACCGGTAAAATTTTCTGAGTTATTAAAGAATGAAAACCAGGAGCAAAAGTTTATTGCCCACTGTCTTCCGGAAGACAAAAAGGAATTAAAAGAAGTAGCAATAAATGCGCATTCAAAAATCATTTTAATCGGCCCTGAAGGCGATTTTACTGAAGAAGAAATTCAACAAGCCATTCAGCACAATTATATTCCTGTAAGCCTCGGTGATACCAGGTTAAGAACAGAAACAGCAGGAATTGTAGCGACTGTTTTATTGCAATAACAAATCAAAATCGCATTTATTTCTTTGCTTACCAGTTGATTTTAAGATGATCTTTTCCAAAAAAAATCAAGGTGTTTTTATTTTTTTTCGAGAAAAGAAATTCCGGTTATTTATTGCTTTATTGAATAGGCCAATGAATTTTTTTTGCAAGAAAAAAACCGCATTAAACGAAATGCGGTTTTCAAAAAAATAAAAAGCAAAACAACCCAAATTATTCCTGGACAACAAGCCTGAAGCCATTTCCATGAATATTGACAATTTCAATATTTGGATCGCCTTTTAAATATTTTCTGAGTTTCGCAATATAAACGTCCATGCTTCGGCCATTGAAATATGTGTCGCTTCCCCAGATTTTTTTCAATGCGGTTTCTCTCGGCAACAGGTCATTTTTATATTCGGCGAGCATTTTTAATAATTCGTTTTCTTTGGGCGATAAAGTTTGAATATCCTTGCCAATGCCCAACTGGCGCAGCCGCGGATTAAAATGATATTTGCCCAGGTCATATTCTGCATTCGCTTCTTCACGATGCAGCTCTTCATTACGTTTTAAGATCGCTTTTATCTTATGGAGCAATACATCACTATCGAACGGTTTGGTGATATAATCATCAGCGCCGAGTTTGTAACCTTTTATTATGTCGTCTTTCATTGTTTTTGCAGAAAGAAAGAATAACGGCATGTCCGGATCTACATTTCTGATCTCTTCTGCAACGGTAAATCCATCCATGTTTGGCATCATTACATCCAGCAGGCATAAATCAAATTTTTCACGTTGAAATGCAGCAAGGCCAAGCCTTCCATCTCTTTCCAACACCACATCGTAATCATTCAGCTCGAGAAAATTTTTCAGCACCATTCCCAGGTTTGGATCGTCTTCACAAATTAGAATTTTAGGTTTGTTATTTTCCATACTTTTTTGTTTAATTCTGAATAAAGGTATTTACTTTTTATAAAATATCTTTTACATATTTAATGCCATAAATTAACATATGTAAATGTATAGTGGTAAAAGTTAAGACAATCTTATCATTTTGAATTTCAGTTTGTAACTTTCAAAAAAATATTCAGATGGACAATAAAGAAACATTTATCGAGGTCATAAAAAATGGCTATACGTTCAAAGGAGAAACAATAAAGATTGGGGCAGCCATGCTTGATGGGGAAGTAATTCCGGAAGCAGAAATATTTCTTCCGCTATCTACAATGAATCGCCACGGACTTGTTGCTGGCGCTACTGGCGGAGGAAAAACCAAATCTTTTCAAATGATCGCTGAGGGATTAAGCGATGCGAGTGTTCCTTGTTTGCTCATGGATATAAAAGGTGATCTCAGCGGAATTGCTGAAGCTGGAACGGCAAATGATAAAATCACTTCACGGTATCAAAAATTAAAAATGGATTATAAGCCGTCCACTTTTCCGGTTGAATTGCTTACATTAAGCAATCAGAAAGGAGTGAGATTGCGTGCGACGGTTTCAGAATTTGGTCCAATTCTGATGAGTAAAATTTTAGGATTAAATGATACACAGGGTGGGGTAGTGGCCATGATTTTTAAATACTGCGATGATAATAAACTTCCGCTTCTCGATTTGAAAGATTTTATAAAAGTATTGCAATATGTAGGAAATGAAGGAAAGGCCGAGTTGCAGGCTTCTTATGGAAATATTTCAACTACTTCTACCGGAACGATTTTAAGAAAAGTAATAGAACTTCAACAACAGGGCGGGGATTTATTCTTTGGTGAAAAAAGTTTTGAAGTAGAAGATTTAATGCGGGTAGATGACGAGGGACGCGGAATCATTTCTGTTTTGAGAGTAACCGATATCCAGGACAGACCGAAATTATTTTCCACTTTTATGCTGCAGATGCTGGCAGAATTATATTCAGTTTGCCCGGAAGTAGGAGATATGGACAAGCCGAAGCTCATTATTTTTATTGATGAAGCGCACCTGATCTTTGAAGAAGCAAGCAAGGCATTGCTCGACCAGATAAATACCGTTATCAAATTAATACGTTCAAAAGGCATTGGCATTTATTTCTGTACCCAAAATCCGATGGATGTTCCTGCAAGTGTCTTAGGTCAATTGGGTTTAAAAATTCAACATTCTTTGAGGGCATTTACGGCGGCTGACAGACAGGTTATAAAACAAACGGCACAAAATTATCCGGAAACCACATTTTATAAAACAGCAGACTTGATCACTGAATTGGGAATCGGAGAAGCGTTGGTTACTCTATTAAATGAAAAAGGCATACCAACTCCGCTTGCTCACACCATGATGTGCACTCCAAGAAGCCGGATGGATGTTTTGACAGAAAATGAAATAGAAACAATTGTAGATCACTCGAAATTAGCTACTAAATACAACCAGATGGTGGATAGCAATAGTGCTTATGAAATGTTAAATGCTAAACTGCAAACCGCTTCCTCGAATTCGCAAACGCCTGCACGGAAAACAGCCAAACCGGAAGAAAGTACCCTCGAAAAAGTGGTAAATAATACGGTTGTAAAAAGCATGATGCGAACAGCTGGAAATACCATTGTCAGAAGTATTTTAGGGTCTTTGGGCCTTGGAGGCAGGATAAGCAAATCCAGCAAAAGCTGGTTTTAATTTTTTTAAAAATTGGTACGTATATTTTTTACCAATTACTCCTCAAAACACACCGTTTAATAAATAGAAATCCTCCGTACTCATATAAACATACTATTTTTTAAATTATACGATCAAAAAGTATTGTCGTAAAATATTTTTCTCCTATCTTCGCTTCGGTTTTTCATAGGATATTGGATTTTAAAGCGGGACTAGATTTCTATCTGGGTCCCCTTTTTTTTTTACATCTGTTTTTATTTTTTTTAAAAATATAAAAGTAAAATTATATGGAAGGTATAAGTAGACCCGTATTTATAATAATTGAATACCATAACGGTACTCATTTATAAGAATTCTATAACGATTTTATTAATCCTTCCTTATTTACGTTAATAAGATTTTCTTCCTGTAAAAAAATCAAAACTTTTCTTATTTTATGTTCTTTAAAGCCGGAAAGCTGCTGAAAAAGTTGCGTAGACGACAGCGACCTTTCGCTGCTTAATTTTTTTATTGCGGAGGATATTGAATTAAACTCATCATTCGACACACCGTTGTTTTTATTTGTAACGCAATTATCACAAACACCACATCGATGAAGATTGTGATCATTAAAATACGTTCCAATCATTTTACTTCTACACTCGTTTTTATTCGTGCAAAATTGAATTATAGCATTCAGCCTTTTTTGATACGCTTCTTTTCTTTTTAAAATACTTTTTTCATTGATAAAAAGATCTTCTGCGCGCACTCGGTTTTGTAAAAAATAAATCTGTGGTTTTTCTTTTTGAGGAGTATAATCAATAATATTATATGCTTTCAATTCATTTAGAAACTGCAAAAGACTTTCTCTTTTTATACCAACAAATTTAGAAAGCTGGTCTTCATTAATAGCACACGGAAAATCAAATATTCCATCGTAGGAACGCAAAAGGCCTTTGATAACTTCATCATATTTTGGATGGCTTTGTTCAAAAAGATTAAGGTCACTTTTATCAATGGTAAATTCTACGGTTGGTGGTGAAAAGAACTGTTCGCTATAAGAAATCAATTCTTCCTGCTCCAAGATTTTTAGAACACTGTTGCTTGTATAAGCATCGAGTTTGAAATTTTTTGCAAAAGTATTTATGTCAAAATCAAAAGATTTTCCTTCGCCGCTACCCGATGGAAGCTGGAGAAAATTGCACAACGCTCCATATATTTTCCTGATAGTTTCTTTGGCTGGGAATTTTAAATCAAGCTGTTTTTTTAATTGATTTATTTCTGCTTCATTGTACAGTAAAACAGCATAAGATTTTTTGCCATCACGGCCAGCACGACCTGCTTCCTGGTAATAATTTTCCAATGCATCCGGCGCGTCATAATGGACCACTGTTCGCACATTCGGCTTGTCAATTCCCATTCCAAAAGCGTTGGTACAAGCGATGATGCGCGTTTTATTACTGATCCAGTCTTCCTGCTTTTTGTTGCGTTCTTCACTCGTAAGCCCGGCATGATAATGGTCTGCAATAATGCCATTCAGTTTCAGCATTTCTGCAATTTCTT
>JBQCFI010000447.1:0-4445 GCA_051959325.1 Ginsengibacter sp.
GGCAATCTTGATTTCAGTTATTTTTTGAATAATAAACACACAATCGCTTTTGGTGTTAGCACATTAAAATATGATATCCATTCTGGTTCATTTACCCCTCTTGGTAAATATTCTCTGATAGTACCGGATACCCTCGAAGCAGAACATGCGTTGGAAAGTGCAGTGTATTTATCAGATCGTTACAATGTTTCTTCCAGCCTGTCGATTGATGCAGGGGTACGATATTCGATGTTCAATTACATGGGAGCAAAACATGTAAATTCTTATGCTGCGGGTCTGCCAAAAGATCTCAATAATGTTTTAAGCACTGATTATTATCCGGCGGGAAAAATGATTAAAACATATATGGGACCTGAATTTCGTGTTTCTGCGCGTTACTCGCTTTCTGCCAATACTTCTATAAAAGCATCTGCAAATAGCCTGCGTCAATATATTCACATGCTTACAAATACGACTACCATTTCACCCACAGATGTTTGGAAACTCAGTGATCCGAATCTGCAACCTCAATTGGGAACACAAGTTGCTTTAGGCTTGTATAAAAATTTTAAAAATAACACGATAGAGACATCTGCAGAAGTATATTATAAGTGGTTTTCTCATTACCTGGATTACAGAAGCGGCGCAGTTCTCGTGATGAATCATCACATTGAAACGGATGTCATCAATACAAAGGGAAGGGCTTATGGAATAGAACTTCTTTTGAAAAAAGCAACCGGTAAGATCAATGGCTGGGTTAGCTATAATTATTCACGGTCATTGCTGCAACAGGATGATCCTTTTGCTGCAGAAAAAATAAACAATGGCGCAGAATATCCCAGCAATTTTGATCAGCCACACAATTTTACTTTTATTGGAAATTATAAGTTCACTCACCGCTTCAGCGTTTCGTTGAATGCAACTTACAGCACCGGCAGGCCCATAACATTGCCCATCGCAGAATATGATTATGCGGGTTCTGTCAGGGTTTTATATTCTGAAAGAAATGCGTCTCGCATTCCGGATTATTTCCGTACAGATTTCTCCATGAACCTGGAGGGGAATCACAAAGTTCATCAGAAAACGCATAATTCATGGACGTTGGGGATCTATAATGTAACGGGAAGAAAGAATGCATATTCTGTCTACTATATTTCTCAAAACGGCTATATCCGTGGGTATAAATTATCGATTTTCGGCAGTGCGATTCCATTTTTAACTTATAACATCCGTTTTTAAATGAATAAGAACCTTTTTTCAATCAATCTGTTGCTTTACTGCATTCTTATTCTTGGACTGGTAAATTGCAAAGTGCCTTACGATCCCCCCGTGAAATCCGCTAACGCACATTACCTTGTCGTGGAAGGATATCTGAATGGAAACGGACAAACTACTATAAAAATGAGCCGCACCCGAAATATAACATCCGGTGATACCGCAAAAAATATTTATGAAACCGGTGCGCATCTTCAAATAGAAGATAATAATAATGGTCGCTTTCCTTTGAATGAATCAGCAAACGGAGTTTACTCAGGAAATTACCTGTTGAGTCCGGGAAATAAATACCGTTTGCATATAATAACTACTGATGGCAAAGAATATATTTCAGATTTTGTGCCTTTTAAACAATCGCCTCCAATTGATACCATTAACTGGAATTTTAAAAATGGTGGTGTGCAGATTTATGCCAATGCGCATGATCCCCAGAATAAAACAACATTTTATCGCTGGGATTTTCAGGAAACGTGGGAGTTCCATTCTGCCTTTTATTCTTATTTGAAATGGGATAGCTCTCTTTTAAAAGTTGTTCCCAGAACCAACCAAATATATATCTGCTGGCGGACTGAAAATTCTACTACCATATATTTAGGATCATCAACTAAACTGCAGCAGGATATTATTAGTGGGGCTCCGCTTAATTTAATTGCCTTCGGCGATAAAAGAATCAGTGTTTTATACAGTATCCTGGTTACACAATATGCATTGGACTCGGCGGCTTATAATTATTGGAATGCCATGAAAAGCAATACCGAAAATGTCGGTTCTATTTTTGATCCGCAGCCAAACCAAACAAGAGGAAATATTCACTGCACGACCGATTCTTCGGAGGTTGTGGTCGGATATATTGGCGCCGGAATCACTCAGCAAAAAAGGATTTTTATCAGTAATAACCAGATGCCGGCAAATTGGAATTCACCACCGGATTGTGTGATAGACAGTGTTCCAAAAGATAGTATTGCTTATTACCTTGGAGGTACTCTGGGATTTGTTCCGATTGATACCATCCTGGATCCTATGACCAGATTTGGTTATACTTCTTCTTTTCTTAATTGTGTTGATTGTACTTATTATGGAACAAATGTTAAACCACCTTTCTGGCCTTAAAGATGATTTTTGAACGTTATAAACTATGCTGATTTTTGAAAATGAATAAGAAATATTTTTTACGAAAATGCTTACTTGCCGGATTTTGTATTTTATACCTGGCGAATTGTAAAGTGCCTTACGATCCGCCACTCAAATCTTCTGCAAGTAGTTACCTGGTAGTTGAAGGTTATATGGACGGGAACGGACCCACAAATATCAAATTAAGCCGCACCAGGAATATTACTTCTGGTGATACCGCGGCTCACATTAGTGAAACCGGCGCTCATGTTGAATTGCAGGATCAAGCCAATAATTCATACCCTTTGAGTGAAGCGGGAAATGGAAATTATACCGGCAATTTTTATTTGTATTCAGGTAATTCATACCGCTTGCATATCAAAACAACAACTAACAAGGAATATGTTTCTGATTTTGTTCCATTCAAACAATCACCAGCAATTGACCGGGTAGGGTGGATTTTAAAAGATGGCGGTGTGAAGATATTTTTGAACACACATGATTCGCAAAATAACACCACTTTTTATCGCTGGAATTACCAGGAAACCTGGGAGTTTCATTCACAATATTATTCCATGCTGAAGTACAATCCGGCAGAAACAACCGTTGTCGCAAGAACAACATCAGTTTACCAATGCTGGCGTTCTCAGAATTCTACGAATATATTATTGGGTTCATCAGCTAAACTAAAAGAAGATGTGATCAATGCGGCACCCATCCTTTATATTCCGAACCACGACAAAAGAATCAGTGTCTTATACAGTATTCTGGTTACCCAATACGCTTTAGATTCCAGCGGCTATAATTACTGGAACGCTATGAAAAGCAATACCGAAAATGTGGGTTCCATATTTGATCCGCAACCAAATCTGACGCGCGGAAACATTCAATGCATAAGCGATCCATCGGAAACGGTGATTGGTTATATTGGAGCCGGAAACACCGTGCAGCAACGGCTTTTTATTCAGAATTCAGAATTGCCGGCTGGCTGGAACCTGTTGCCAAATTGCCTGGAATATACCGTTCCAAATATTAAAGACAGTTTGTTATATTATTTTTCAAATAATAATCTCATTCCATATTCGCAGGATTTTACCGGAGGCTATCTTTCGGCTTCCGGCAGATGTGTGGATTGTACGCTTACCGGCAGCCCCGTTAAACCAACTTTCTGGCCTTAAAAATTATCAAATGACTTCAATCATTTCTTTTAAATATTTTCTTCGCCAATCATTTTTATTTATTAGCCTCGCTGCTTCATTTTCTTCTTTTGGACAAACGAATCTTTCTGCCAGGATGAATGGTTTTGCGAATAATGCCAGCAATTACATCCGTGAAAAAGTATTTGTGCATACTGACAGGAATTACTATGTGTGTGGCGAAATATTGTGGTTCAAAACTTATGTGTTGAATGGTGCTAATAACCATCCATTGGCTTTGAGTAAGGTTATTTATGTAGAAATATTGAACAGCCGACATGAACCGGTTTTGCAGTCAAAAATATCCCTGGAAAACGGCACTGGCAATGGTTCTTTTTCGCTTCCGCTTTCGCTGGAATCAGGCAATTATGAGCTAAGAGCTTATACGAACTGGATGAAAAATGATTCACCAGATCTTTTCTTTAAAAAGATTATCACGATTGTCAATACGACTAAAAATCTTGATTTGTCACTGGTAAAAAATCCGGTAAAATATTTTTCGCAATTTTTCCCGGAAGGAGGAAACCTGGTCAATGGATTAAACAGCGTCGTTGCTTTTAAAATAAATGACGATGCAGGAAAAGGAGTGGAAGCTCAAGGTATTATTGTAGATGAATCAAACGATACCGTTGCTCATTTTCAAACAGAAAAATTTGGTATGGGTAAATTTTCATTTCCACCGGAATCGACAAACCATTATACGGCAATCGTTACTTTGAAAAACAATTCTGTTATAAAAAAAGAGCTACCTGATGCACTCGAAAACGGTTTTGCAATGCACGTAACCGATGAAGGCAATCAATTAAAAGTAACGGTTACTTCTTCTAAAGAAACTGATCAGAATCTTTACTTAATTGCTCAAACAAACAAGCAAATTGATTTTTC
>JBQCFI010000448.1:0-13830 GCA_051959325.1 Ginsengibacter sp.
TGCAATTCACTTACATTTTTTACACCTTCTTTTTGCATTATATTTTGGCATTCAGTAGAATTTTCCCATGTTGATTTATCTACTTCATCACCACCAATATGAACATATTTTGAGGGAAAAAGAGCGAAAATTTCTTTGTAAGCATTTTCAGCAAATTCATAAGTGATTTCTTTGCAGGGACATAGAGGCACTGAAAAAATTTTGCCCTGTCCGGGTTTGCCTGTGCAACTTAACCACGGAAATATTTTGATTGCTGCCATCATGTGGCCCGGCATATCGAGTTCCGGAATAATTTCTATATTCCTTGCTGCTGCATATTTTATTACATCCTGCATTTGGTCTTGTGTATAAAAACCACCGTATAGCGTTTTTCCATTGCGATGAATAATATGAGGAGAATCAAGTTCAAAATCAGGATTTTCTTTTGCCAGTTTCATGCATGCAGAATCATCGTTATCAAAAGTGCGCCAGGCCCCTTTTTCAGTAAGCTCCGGATATTTTTTTATTTGAATTCGCCAGCCCTGGTCGTCGGTAAGATGAAGATGAAATCTGTTGAGCTTATATAAAGCCATCCGGTCTATAAATTTTTTCAAATAATCCACTGAAAAAAAATGTCTTGAAACATCCAAATGCATTCCTCTCCAACCATACGCAGGCTGGTCTTTTATTTCTACGGCAGGAATTTTTAAAGTTTTGTCCCCGGAATTAGAAACTGGCAACAGTTGTCTGATCGTTTCAATTCCCCAAAATAATCCAGCGGAAGTTCTTGCAGAAAGTATCACATTTGATGGTGTAACGGATAGATTGTAACCTTCAGGGGATTCAATAGAATTATCTGTTTTTAAAATAATACAATTGCCTTTGGTCGTTTTTGATTCCCTTGGAATGAAGCCACCGCTTTCCTTTATTATTTGTTTCAAAGCAGTTGCATCCTGTCGAAAACTTTCATTTTGAATAACGATAGAAGTGTTTTTGTTGATAACAAAATCTCCGTTTGCTGGAATCAAATGCATCGGATAAGGAATGACAGGATAACGCGCTGAGGTTGCCTCTGTTTGCGCGAAAGCCGATAGTTGAAAAAGAAAAATAAATAAGGCAACCGCTAAACTGAATTTTAATTTTAAGATAGAAAAATTTCTCATTCTGTTTTTGAACTACTGTTTAATGAAGGTTATAAAGAATTTATTTAAATTAATGGTTATATTCGTTTTACTACACATTTTTCAACTTCATTCGATCCTTATTCAAATACAATTCCCAACCATGATCTTCAGATTCGAATAGCTAAATCTTTGTAATGATAATTTTCGATGGCTTCAAAATTTCACTGGCCGTCTAATACTTTCATCCTGAATTCACTGACCAGTGACGTTTGGTGCTCTTTCTTCATGATGTCTTCAATTTTGTTTACAACGTCCGGATGTTCGTCAGCTACATCATGCTGTTCCTGGATGTCATTTTCCAAATCGAATAATTTAATTTTCATATTTCCTTTTAGAATATTGAAACGAATGCCTTTCCATTTTCCCAACCTTACTGCCTGCTGGCCACCATACTGAGGAAATTCCCAATAGAGAAAGGGGTGTTTTTTGTCTTGCTGTTGATTTAATAAAGTTGGTAGAATACTTATTCCGTCAATATTCTTTGGAGAGTTAATGTTAATTGCCTGGCAGATAGTCGGTACAAAATCCCACGTAGCCGTAATAAGGTCACTTCTTGAACCGGCTTTTATTTTCCCTGGCCAGGATACGATGAGCGGTTCACGAATGCCGCCTTCATATAAGAAACCTTTTCCCCATCCATATTCACTTTTGAAAGGCCCGTTGCTATCAAAAAAAGGACAATCAGCGCCGCCTTCATTGGATGCGCCATTATCGCTTGAAAAAATAATAATAGTATTATCATACACACCAGCGTCTTTCAAGGCTTGTACGATTTGTCCTACATGCTCATCAAAAAGCGTAATCATGGCTGCGTGTGTAGCACGTGGATAGCGACATGGCACGTAACTTCCTCCCAGAAATGGTTTTTCATCGCCAAATTTCTTGTGATAATAGTCCACCAACCGTTGAGGCGCCTGCATGGAAGCATGAGGAAGCGGATCAGGATAATAGAGGAAAAAAGGATGTTCCTTGTTCTGCTTTATAAACCTCAGCGCTTCTTTGATGATAAAATCTGGCGCATAATCATTTTGCCTGTAAACCACATAATTCTTAGCATCAAGGGGATCAAGGTCGGCAGGAAATTTTATATTTGGATCCTGGATCTTATTATTCAATGGAACGCGGTAAGTATTTTCCCATAAATGTCCTGGATAATATTGATGATCCTGCCGCTGACATAATGAGCCATAAAAAAAATCAAATCCCTGGTTGTTTGGAAGACCTACGCTCATCGGCCCACCCAAACCCCACTTACCCACAAGACCGGTGTAGTAGCCCGCCTTCTTCAATACTTTTGCAATCGTAACAGTAGAATCAAGGATAGGCAACTGGCCTTCTAACGAAGGATTGGCTTCCATCTCTTTAAAATCCCAGACATCTCCACGCTGTTCCCACTCATCATTGCCACGAATATAAGCATGGCCGGAATTAAGTCCTGTCATCAAGGAATATCTTGAAGGAGCGCAAACCGGCATCGCATAATGTTGCGTAAACAGCATTCCGTTTTTTGCCAATGCATCAATATTAGGCGTTTCGATTTTTTGTTGGCCGTACACTCCCAGATCGCCGTACCCAAGATCATCGGCAAGGATGTAAACGATGTTCGGAAGGTTTGCTCTTTTTACATTTTTTCCCTTCTGCGCCAAAAGGCCCGTTGGAAAAAACATAATTGAGACAAAAATAATTTTCAAAAATTGCATGTTGTACTGATTCAGGAATTTAAATAAATGATCTGTTTATTGAGCAGTGGTTTGTGTCTCCACAAACCATTTGGAGACAATTTGAAATGCATCCTTTTATTCACGATAGCCTTTGCTTTTTGTTTTTTCCAATTCTTCGGATAATTGTTTGACAAGTTCCGGATATTTTGACGCAAGATTATTCTTTTCTGAAATGTCATTTTTCAAGTTATACAATTGCGGTTCTTCTTCATATCCGGAAGCAATATTTACCAGCTTAAAAACTTTCGGCCCTTTGTGTGGCTGTATATATTTCCAATCGCCTTTTACGAAAGCCAGCGCGCCGCCTTCTTCTATCAAAGATTCTCTTCCTTTATCGGATTTTCCCAACAAAGCATTTAAAACATTATGACTATCCGGTGCATCTTCCGAAGATAAAGACTGATGTGTAAAAGCAGCGAATGAACGCAATAAATCCACCTGGCTGATCATCGCATTTGAAACGCCTTTATGGATCACTTCCGGCCAGCGAATGATAAAAGGCATGCGCGAGCCGCCTTCGAGAATGCTGTATTTGCCGCCACTATACGGTCCGGCAGGCGTGTGACCATTCAATTGCTCTACCGCTCCATCCTGGTAACCATCGTCCAGAACCGGGCCATTATCGCTCGAAAAAATCACAATCGTATTTTTTGAAAGACCTAAATAATCAAGCGTTTTTAAAATTTGTCCGACCGCAAAATCCAATTGAAGAATTGCATCGCCGCGATAACCCAACCCGCTTTTTCCCTTGAAGCGCGTGTCGGGCATCCTCGGAACATGGATGTCCGTCAATGCGAAATAAAGAAAGAATGGATGCGTTTTATTTTCTTCAATAAAAGTTTGCGCCTGGCTGGTAAAATCGTCTTCAAGTTCTTCATCCACCCAGCGCGAACGCTCACCGCCTTTCATCCAGCCAATCCTGCTGATGCCATTCACAATCGTTCCATCATGTCCCTGGCCTGGCGAAGGTTTCATTTTTAATAAATCCGGATTTTCTTTTCCCGTCGGATCGTTTCCGATCTTGTGATGATAACTTACTTGTATGGAATCATTTTTATCCAAAGCAACCACGCGATGATTTTCCACATAAATTGTAGGAACGCGGTCGGCAGTGGCGGGAAAAACAAATGAATAATCAAAACCCACTTCATTGGGGCCAGGCTTAATAACTCCATTCCAATCCGGGCCATTTTCGCCACCCATTCCGAGATGCCATTTTCCAATCGCCGCGGTTTTATAACCGGCCTTCTGAAGCATCGATGGAAGTGTGGCGCGGTTTGTAGGAATGATTAACGGAGCATCTCCCGGCAAAATGTTTATCCCTTTTTTTCGCCATGCATATTCGCCGGTGAGAAGTGAATAACGGGAAGGTGTACACGTAGATGCCGTGCTATGCGCATTGGTAAAACGCAAGCCTTCATTGGCAATGCGGTCAATATTGGGCGTATGAATTTTCGTTGCGCCATTGCAACCGATATCTCCGTAACCGAGATCATCAGCATATAAAATGATGATGTTTGGTTTTGGAGAGATAGCTTTTTGTGCCTTTATAGAAAAAGAAGTGAACAATAACATTGCCACTGCAGCGACTTTAACAACCATCTTAAGTTTTTTTAAATCCATTTTCGAATGTACAGAAGTGTTTTTTTGTTGTGTATTAATTGACGGTGGACGAAGAAATAATCACGATTTTTATTTTCAAAAAATCAAATCTGGTCTTTGAATTTCTTCATTTGAACCTGCAATTCATTTTTTAAAGAATCCCGTATTTTCTGATAATCCGGCTTGTTGTAAATGTTATTTAATTCATTCGGATCTTTTTGCAAATCATACAATTCCCAATCGCCGTTTTCATAATAATAAATCAATTTATACCGGTCGGAACGAACACCAATATGTTTTGCGACATTATGCTCGCCACCCGATTCGTAATAATGATAATACACATATCTTCTCCAGTCGTCGGGGGTTTTTCCTTTCCAAATCGGCAACATACTTTTGCCCTGCATATCAGATGGAATTTTTACGTGAGCCGCGTCCAGCAACGTTTCTGCCAGGTCCAGGTTCATCACCATGTCATTGTTTACACTTCCCCCTTTAATAACATTCGGCCATTTAACGATGAGCGGTGTACGAAATGATTGCTCATACATAAATCTTTTGTCAAACCATCCATGTTCGCCGAGATAAAATCCCTGGTCGGAGGTATAAATCACAATCGTGTTTTTATCAAGCCCTTTTTCTTTTAAATAATCCATCAGGCGGCCCACATTATCGTCCACTGATTGGATGGTTCTGAGATAATCTTTTATATAACGCTGGTATTTCCAAATCGCTAGATCTTTTCCTTGCAGATTGGCTTTTTTAAAGGCCTCATTTTTTGGATTGTAAGCCGCAATAAAAGCTTTCTGTTCCTCAGGAGTCAATCGCCCGAAAATAGCCATCCAGTTAGAATCCAGCCTTTCTGTTGCTCTGGTAATTCCCAGGTTTTCTTTCAAATCATAATTGGGAGCAAGCCATTTGGAAATCTCCATTTTTTGTTCTTTCACTGCACGGGTTCTGGTCGCATAATCATCAAAAAAAGTAGATGGCACCGGAATGTTCACGCTGTCAAATTCATGCAGATATTTTATCGCCGACATCCAGTCGCGGTGCGGCGCTTTGTTCCATACAAGCACACAAAATGGTTTGGAAGTATCACGATGATCCAGCCAGTTGATCGCTTTGTCTGTTGTGAGATCGGTTACGTATCCTTCCACTCTTTTGGTGCCCGTTGAATCAATAAAATCAGGGTTATAATAATCTCCTTGTCCGGGTAAAATATTCCAAAAATCAAATCCTGTAGGCTTTGACACCAAATGCCACTTGCCAATCATTGCTGTTTGATAACCGGCCTGTTGCAATAATTTTGGAAACGTATTTTGCGAACCATCAAATACTTCATCACCATTGCCTTTGATGCCATTCATGTTGCTGCATTTGCCGGTAAGAATCGCGGCGCGGCTCGGCGCACAAAGAGAATTGTTTACGAAAGCACGGTTAAACAACATACCATCTTTTGCAAGTGCGTCGATATTTGGCGTATGATTCAAACTATCTCCATACGCGCTGATAGCCTGGTAGCCGTGGTCGTCACTCATGATAAAAATAATGTTAGGACGCGTATCCGCCTGCTTTTTATCTGTGTTGCAAGATGAAAAGATGCAGGTGAAAAAAACCAACAGAAAGCAAAGAGCACCGTAAATTTTATTCATCATATTTTTATTTTAAAAACTTGATTAATCCAGAGTGATGTAAAATGATTTCTGAGAAACGACATAACCGTTTGGCCGAACGACTGTTACAATCCCTTGTCCGTTATATTTATCATCTACTTCGATATATACTTTTTGTCCGGGTTTCACATTTGGAATATTGTATGCTTTTGTATCCAGGTAATTATCTGTTTTATCCGACAAATACAATTTGTATCCTTTGACGGTATATTGCGGTAAGCCAATGCTGCCAAGCACTTCCACTGTTGCTTTTCCTTTTTTTCCTTGTTGTAATCGCGGCAGTTCTACGGGCGAAGCCAGTTCGCGAAATACTTTCATCGAATGTTTTGGATTTCCATACATGTCATAGATTCCATGAATTCTTCTTCTGAATTTATTGTCTTCATGTGTTCCGGGATAATGTGTGCGGTAATCGGTAAGGTCAAAATAAATGGCTCCTTCCACGTACGGCTTGCTTTCGAAAATGCTCATGTGATAAATTAAATCATGCATGCGTCTTTCATCACCACCTCTGAAATTCGGTTCGCAAAGACCAAACTCAGAAATAAAAAAAGGTTTATCCGGATAACTTTGATGAACGCTGTCGAGATAAAAACCAATTTGCCCAACGGGAATATCCCACCAGCTTCCACCGTATTCATTCATCATTAGATAATCACCATCACTGGCAGCATCAGGTGTAAATTTTGGATTGTTATAAAAACTGGTTGTAAGCGTGTTGCTGACATAAGCGACATGTCTTGAGGAATCAAGTGAACGGGCTTTGAAAATCAAATCAGAAATCATTTGTTTCATGTCAGCATCACGTCCTCTCAATTCATTTCCAACACCCCATGAAAAGATAGAAGGATGATGGTAAAGATTACGAACCATTGTTTCGAGTTGACGCATCGCAATGTTGCGAACCGTATCATTCGCGGGCGTTTCAGGCCCCCACAATGGCACTTCCTGCTGAACCAAAATTCCATTTCTGTCACAAAAATCATAGAACACATCACTTTGCTGAAAATGTTCTCTTGTAAAAATCGCATTAACATCTTTCATTAATTTTCCCATGCGAATGATTTCAGTATCCGGCTCAGCAAAACCAAAGTTTGGATTCGAACCGGCTGTCCATTCCACGCCCATTAATTTGACGGCTTCTCCATTTAAATAAAACTTTCCGTTCTTTAATTTTATTTCTCTGAAACCCACATTGGCGCTGATTTTATCAACTGCTTTATTTCCCTTCATAATGGTAACCGTAACGCGATAAAGATTTGGAAAATCAAAATGCCAGGGATGAACTTTGGGGAAAGAAAGCGAAACAACGCCTTCATTATTTTGCCAAACAGGAATTGCGGAAGAAGAAGAAATGATGTTATGGGTTGATTGATTCTCTTCAGCAACCGTAATTTGAAAACGGATATTGTTTGCAACCGGTTCATCAAAGCCGAGTTTTATTTTCAGCGTTGCAGAACTATCGGCAATATTCAGTTTTGGTTCTGCATGAATATAATTTGCAGAAGGCTTGTCTCTCACAATTAGTGCAACCGGGCGAATGATGCCGCCATCATTTGGCCAGTCGAATGAACTTCCGAATGGCACTTTGTTTCTTCCATAATCATTGTTCACAGCCACTTCCAGGATATTTTGTTTTCCGTAATTTAAATTTCCATTGAGCTTGATATAAAATTTATCAAATCCATCGCCGATATTTTCACCGGCTTTTTTACCATTAATAAAAATGTAACAAGTGTGATTCACTGCGCCGAATTGCAGAATGACATTCTTATTTTTCCAATTGTAAGGAACGTTGAATTTCTTTTGATAATAACCCCAGCCATAATACATTTCACTTCCTTTCTCGACATTCCAGGTATGCGGAAGATTTATTTTTTCCGCATTTTCAAATTGAACCGGCAAAGCCATTTGCGCATTGTTACCGATGGAAAACAACCAGTTTTCAATTAACGGAATGGTATCTCTTTGCGCAAAAGAAGCCATTCCAATAATTGTTAAGAAAATACATAAATACGTTTTTTTCATTCGATATTTTTTTAAAAAATTCATTTCAAGAAATTTTGTTTTTAGCAGTCAGTTATGAATCTGATCAGCACGCGGCTGGCTTTCCTATTGACGTGCAGCAATTTGTCCTTTTTTTTAAAGAACTTTTATCTGTTAAGTCATTGATCTCGTTTTCCAAATATGAAATCGCTTTATTTATTCGATTACTGAAATCCACCTGGTAAAAGATTTTGAAATTATACCATTTTGAACAGCTTAATTTTATCCTAGTCACTAATTCTTGTTTTGTGCAAAATAGCTTCGATTAACACGTAATTCTCATGAACAGAGAATGCAATGGTCCATTCCTTATAAGATAGACAAAGTAATCCTAATCTTTTTAGAGTTTTGTTGTTGCAGATTTTTCTTTTTTCCGGGAATATCAATTCGCTTTTCAAAAAATTCTCATAGCGGTTTAGCCAACGGATCCCTGCTCCCTCTGTGTTTTTTGATTCAATAAAATTCACGAGAGAAGCCAACGAAAAGAAGGCATCAGCCGTATATTTAATTTCCATTCAAAGAATTTCGGATCATTGAATGTGCATTATTCATATTGATGATTCCGCTTTCACGACCTTCAAGAATTAGTTTTTCTAACTGGTCATCATTTAAAGGTTTACCAGGAAGAAAGAGCTCGCCTTCCTTATCATCAACAATTGTAAGATTCAAATGGTGTTGTCGCGCAAAATCCAAAAGTTTGGCAACATTTTCTTTGTTGGAATTTTCTAATTCAAGTAGCATAAAAGTAAAGTTATCATTTTTATTTTTCAATAGAAGCTGTTGGCCTTTGCTTAGCGTAAATTTTTCTTTATCAGCAAAACAAAGACCGGTATTTTTTTTAATTTATTGGTGTTACGGGATTCTGTTATTCATGTTATCGAAAAATGTATTCGTATTTTCATTCAAAAATTACTTAAAGCCTTTTTCATTCAGTTAATCAATTCATCAGGCCACGCAACTTGCTTCCCGCTTGATTTGCAGGACGGCATCTGCGCCTGAAATGATTTCAATTTTTCAGTCAGCAATCGCGCCAGTTCTTTTGTTTTTCCAGGAAATGTTTTTGATAAGTCATTCTTCTCTTTGATGTCGTTTTTCAAATTGTACAATTCCAGTCTGCCATATTTTTCAAAATAAATCAGTTTCCAATCGCCCTGTCGGATTGCAGTGAGAAATGAATTATCATCTCCCAAATCCCCTCCTGCCCAATCGTTGGGAAAATTCCAAATCAAGGATCTTTTATCGTCTTTCAGGTTTGGATTTTGTAAAAATGGAACCAGACTCTTTCCATCGGTTTTTTGAACCGTTTTATAATTTGTAATTCCTGCCATTTCCAAAAGTGTGGGATAAAAATCCTGGATGATGAAATACTGATCGTTGGTGCTGCCCGGCTTTGTCATGCCATTCCATTTAATCATCATTGGCTCCCTGATCCCACCTTCATACAAAGAACCCTTTCCTCCACGCAAAGGATAATTTTGTGTGTTGTCTTTTCCCTGGCGCGGCGGATGAGAAAAACCGCCGTTATCCGACATGAAAATAATGATGGTGTTTTTTTCGAGATCATTTTTTTGCAAATAATCCATTAATTCTCCGAGACTGTGATCCATCCCTTCGATGAGTGCGCAGTAAGCCGCTTCCGGTTTGGAATAACCGGCATCCAGATATTTTTGAACAAATCTTTTGTCTGCATTGTAAGGAAGATGGACCGCATAGTGAGCCATGTAAAGAAAGAAAGGTTTCTTTTTCATTCGGGCTGTATCCATTGCCAGCATTGCTTCACGCGTCAAATCCTCGGTAAGAAAAGTAGGAGTTTTCCAATATTGTTTCATGTTCGGAATGTCGGCCTGCAGACGAAAATGATTCGGGTCATAACCAAAATCATCTTCAGCAAGATAGGAAGCCGGATTTCCAGCGGCACTGCCACCAATATTTTTTGCAAATCCAAGATTCAAAGGATTGGCGCCAATGGTTTCATAAGCGCCGAAATGCGCTTTGCCACATTGGATTGTGTAATAACCATGCTCTTTTAAAATTTGAGCTAACGGTGTTGCATACACGCTTTTCGGTTGATTAGGAATTGGGGATAATCCATTCACATTCCAATCAGGAACATTCAGCAAACTATCGGTGGCATCCACTTTTTTATCTTTAAATGCGGTCCAGTTGGTAACGCGGTGACGAGTTGCGTTCATGCCGGTCATCAAACTAACTCTGGAAGGCGTACAAATAGAATTTGCATACATATTAGTAAACCTCACCGCTTCATCTGCAAGCCGCTCCATATTTGGTGTGTGAAATTTATGGTTGGAAGCTGTAACGCTGTCCCAGAACGGAACAGAGGTATCCTGCCAGCCCATGTCATCTACAAGAAAGAAAATAATATTTGGCTTTTTTTGTGCTTTTACTGTAAATGCGAGAAGAGCTAAAGCAAGAACATAAAAGGATTTGAGGATATTCATAGTTGTAATGATTTCATTTCATGTTGTCAGTAATTCATTTTTACCATCAAAAAAAGTGAAGTAGCTTATTTAAATTGTTTTAAAGTTTCCCGGTTATAAATAAATAACTTTCTCCTCTCTTAATTATGCCTTCCGATCTGGTCTTTTGCAATCTTCTGTTGAAAATAAAGTCCTATTTCCGCGATTGTCGGATTTAACCTCGATGAACTGATTTTCAGGCGTACTTTGTCGGAAGTAACAGGATCAAACTGCAACAATCTTTTATAACCGACTGTCGTTCCTTCGGCAGCTTTTTTCCATGCCTTTCCATCCCAATATTCCAATTCAAAATTTTCAATTCGTTGGCCGACTGTAATATTTTCCTGGAGCATCAATACGTTAAAAGTGGTGTTATTTTTCAGATTCAAATCAATCACAGCCGTAGTATCGTTCCCTTTGGTAGTCCAATATGTAGCATATTTTTCATCCAAAATATTGTCTTTGTTTATTCCATTTTGAGAAGTAATAACAGCGCCTTTCGCCAAATTATTTTTGAAAATATCATCCCGTAATTTTGTCCATTCCTTCAAATTTTTTATATCCGCTTCATTGATCAATCCTTCTTTGTCGGGAGGAATGTTCATCAGCAACACGCAGTTTCTACCTACGGAATGAAAATAGATGTCCAGCAATTTTTCAGGAGATTTTATCTTATTGTTTTCTTCCGGATGATAAAACCATCCTGGCCTGATGGAAACATCTGCTTCAGCGGGATACCAAACCAAACCTTTTGCCTGCATAATTTTATCGCGACTTCCGAGGTCGTCTCCTCTCATGTCTCCGGCAGGTTTGAAATTAATGCTCTTTTGAGAATTTGCTGAGATGGTTGACTGATCAAGGTTATCAGGGGGCACTACACTCCATTCTGTTTCGCGTCCATAACCGGTTTCTGTGCCTACCCAACGCACATCAGGCCCCATAATGGCGATAACCGCATGAGGCTGTAATTCCCTAATCACTTTATACCATCTGTCAAAATCATAAATTTGTTTTTTACCATTCGGCCCTTCGCCATTTGCGCCATCAAACCAAACTTCGTCTATACGGCCATAATTAGTAAGTAACTCAGTAAGTTGTTTTACAAAAAAATCATTGTATGCATCCGTACCATATAAAGACGAATTTCTATCCCATGGAGAAAGATAAATTCCAAAACCGATATTTTGTTTTCTACAGGCATCGGCAACTTCCCGCACCACATCACCCTTTCCATTTTTCCAGGGACTGTTTTTTACGGAATGCGCTGTGGTTTTTGTTGGCCATAAACAAAACCCATCGTGGTGTTTTGCGGTAAGTATCACTTGTTTGAAACCTGCATCCTTAGCCACTTTCACCCATTGATTGGCATTTAATTTTGTGGGATTAAAAATCTTCGGGTCTTCCTTTCCTGTACCCCATTCCCGATTTGTAAAAGTATTTACGCCAAAATGAAAGAATGCCGTAAGTTCTAATTGCTGCCATCGCAATTGCCTTGGTGATGGAACTACATTGGCAGCTTTACGAATAATTTCTTCCTGTGAATCTGTTGGCAGAATAACTACATAATTTTTTTTCTGAGCATGAGAAAATGCTGTATGAAAAAGAAGGATTAATAAAAATATCTGTTTCATGCGAAGGAAGTGATTGATTAAAAAAACAAATTAGGTCGTTAATACTTATTGATACACTCTTACCCAATCTACAATCATTTGCTGAGGGAGATCGTTATTATTCACAGGCCCTGGCCAATTACCTCCCAAAGCCTGGTCGAGAATAATATAGAAAGGCTGGTCAAATGGCCATTGCGAGTGAGTAGAATCATTTTGTAGTCGCGGATAAGAAAATGTTTTTTGTCCGTTAACCAATAAATCAATTCTATCCGGATACCATTCCATACCAAAAGTATTAAACTCATTCACCTTAAAAGGAGCGGTTGTGAAATATTTCGGATTGTTTTTATTTTTCAATTTGTCAATGTAAGAACTGTGCATCGTTTGATAAAATATGGTATCGAAATTCAAATGTTCCATTACATCAATTTCTCCATTGTTTGGCCAGCTACCATTTTCGCCCAAAAGCCAGATGGCCGGCCAGGATCCCTGTCCCTGAGAAAGCTTTGCACGCACTTCCAGTTTTCCATATTTGAAAGAAAATTTTCCTTTGGTTTCAATACAGCCGGTCTGATATTTTGCTGTATCCGAAGCATCTTTTGAAAGAATTCCCTCTAGATAAAGAAAGCCGTCTTTTACAAAAGCAGTAGCGGTATCATCGGCACAATAACATTTCCAATCAGCTTTTCCGCGACCTGAAAAACTCCATTTGGTACTATCCGGTTTTCCGTTTACAGAAAATTCATCGCTCCAGATCAGTTTCCGGTCGCTTTGTTGGGACTTCACGCAGGAAGGCAAAAGGATTGAAAAAAGATACAGTAAACAAACAAATAATTTCATTTTTTATTTTTTTAAAGAGTTTAAATAGTAAAGAGATGGTGCACCAGGAAACTCCTGGTAAAACACACAACTCTTCTAATTTTATTTGACCAGAATTTCATCCGAATAAATCACCGCAGGCTGTCCCGCATTTATGTGCCATGAAGGCATATGCAAAAGGCTTTCCGCATGCACCTTTATGTAGCGCACTTTCCTATTGTTTATTTCTGTTGAAAAAGACTGATAGGCAACCTTGATAATTTCAGGGTTTTCAGCAGGGTTAGGATTATGAGGATTGTTAATCCTTATTGCAACAATGTGAAATCCTGAAATTCCATTAATCAATAATTTGTCAAATGATATCAGATCACTGAAAACCGCAGAATTGGGCCGCAAAGCAAAACCGCCGAGCATAATGCCGGAACATTTTAAGAATTCAGACCTTGATATTCCGTTCTTTTTTTTATCAATATTCATAATAATCGCTCTGTCTTTGTGGGGAGGTTAATATAGCCTTTTTGTGCGCGAAAAATGATTGCAGTAAACCAACAAATAGGCTGATTTTCTGTTTATCGGAACGATAACTTTTATCTTTTCAATATGATTCTATTGATATTGATATTGAAAAGCAAGTGCCATCGCATCCACATTCATATTTTCAGGAACCTGAACAACGATTTTGTCACCTTCCTTTTTCCATTTTACATATTTCCCCGTTT
>JBQCFI010000449.1:0-8333 GCA_051959325.1 Ginsengibacter sp.
TCCACCCCATTCCATATGCAGGAAATGGTCCACCTTTTTAAATTCTTCTTCTGTTACTTGTTTATATTCCGTATAGATTCCCCTGTACCATCCTGCCCAGATCGAGGGTGAATATACATCCACAATATCTTTACAAAAGTCACACCTCCGGATGGCAGTCTTGCGGGAAGGATCGAGATAGTGAGCAAGATCATTCAGTTCTTTCATAAATGTCCTGATCTTTTCCTTATCAAATTCAGGAAAATCTCCTGGCCAGTCGTTCTCATTTCCAAGGCCCCAAATAATGACGGAAGGATGATTGTAATGCTGCTCAATAAGATGGGTTAACATACGACGTGCCTGATCTTTATACTGATCACCTCCTAATCCCCCACGACACCACGGGATTTCTTCCCAAACCAGCATTCCAAGGCTATCACAAAGATTTAAAACAATACGTGACTGCTGATAATGTGCAAGACGAATAAAGTTGGCTCCCATATCTTTTATCATTATCATTTCCTTTCGTATCATATCTTCAGTCATCGCTGCAGCAACACCCGCCTGGTCTTCATGCCGCTGGGTACCACGAATTAAAAGACGTTTCCCATTTAAAAGAAAGGGACCTTTAGTAACAAATTCAAAATACCTGAAGCCAACTTTAGCAGATTGTGTAAACACACCTTCTTTTGTTTTTACAGCGATCTCAGCTGTATATAATGCTGGTTTTTCAGTGGACCATAAAACAGGTTTTTTGATAGTAAAATCTGCGATAGCTAAATCTCCTTTGAGATCGTGAATGATTTTTCGGTTTTCTATGATTGTTTTTCCCAACGGATCAATCAGCTTTACCGAAACGGCAGCACTATCAGCATCTGAAGGATTATAAAATCTTGCTTTTACATTCAGTGTACCGGTTTTTCCACCACTATTTACTTCAGCTTGAGCAAATAATTTATCAATAGAAAGTGTGGGAACGTATACAAGATCCAGGTATCGGTAGATTCCACCATATAAATTGAAATCCGAAAGATCAGATGGGATCATTTCAAGATCGCGTGAATTATCGGTTCTGATGGAAATTGGAATTTTACCTTTGAATTGCTTTTGAAATATATCTGTTTTTTTGAACGCCTTCACTGCATCTGTGATATCTACACTCCATTCATCATATCCCCCAACATGCGAGCCCACCTTTGTCATATATACATAAACAGAAGTCTTTTGACCAGCACCTTCAAAGTGTAATATTGTCCTCCCATTAGTATATGGGTTCTGAATTTCCAGCCGGGTACGATACCATGCTGGTCCCTGGTAATAATTAACATCAGGATCAACAGCATCTCTGGCATTCACGCAGTGCGGCAAGGTTACATCTGTCCAGAAAGGTACACTTTCAGGATTACCTTGTTTTACCGGACGTACAGCTTCCCATATTCCTCCGAGATCCTGTTTGAGAAATTGCCAGTTATCGTTCAGCCTTGTTATCTGCTGTGCAGTAAGAATTTTGGTAGAAAAGAAAAATAATAAAGTTCCAAGAAATACCTTTTTAAACATTTCAGCGTTAAATTTTTTCAGGGTTTGAATTATTTTACTTTATTCAATGAAAAATGTTCAATCATTAAATAATATCGTCTGGCTATACACTATTTCTACTGATAGTTAATCTGAGGGCAATTTTAGCCAAATTCCTTGTTTTACTTTTCACGCTTTTACCATTATAATAAACTATTTTACCTATCTAGTTGCAAAAAATGCAGTATTTCAGATAACAAATCAGTGACAACTGTAATTTCTTATTCGGCAAACCGCACAGATCGCTTATCTGAACCGGACTGGAAAATTACCGGGATTTTCGATTTCGAAAGATCTCCGCTACCGATCTTGATATTTTTATTTTCCGTTCCTTCTACTCTAAGGAATACCGCAGATTCACTTAACACGCGAACCGCATTCAGTAAAATGTCCTTACTATCAATAAGCCGGATGATTGATTCTGATTTTTCCTGTCCCTGAATTCCAAGTCCCACTGCTGAAGCATCCTCCACATGATCAAATACCAGCGCCGGTCTAAGATCGGCCAATACTTTTTCAAACCGTACGTTTTGAAGAGTTAATCCTTTTACATTTCGGGCATACAATGCATACGCCGGCGGTGTTCCAATTTCGAAGTATTCTCCAGCAACTTTCGGCACGTCCCTTAAAGCGCCCTGTTCTGCAGTTCCTCCTCCGGGATAAGTAACCTGAATATCATTAAATGAAATATTTTCAAGGTATTGGTCATCAAATGAGTTAAGCACGATACAGGATAATAGTTCACCAGAACGATAAGCGCTGGGGAATTCCGCATCAGGTAAGGGAACGGGTTTGACCACTGTTGCCCGGATATTGCTAAAGGATATATTTCGTACAATACCCCAAGGTCTTTGTGCAGTGCCAGTATTTACGGATCGCTGTGGACCAAGATTAATAGAGATTGGACCGGTAACGTCTTTCATAATGAGATTGGAAAATATGATATTTTCAAACCGGGATCCTGGGCTGCAATGCATTTTTATGGGGCAACCGTAGGTTTCATATATAATGCAGTTGGTAACTGTAATATTTTCGGCCATGCCTCCGCCAAAGCGGAAGACAGACCAGCGGGTACTAAAGGAACTGTCACTGACCGTTACGAACTGGCAACTGCCAAACAAGGCACAGGCGTCATCCTGGGTCTGTATATCACATTTACTAACATGAACATATTTACTGCTGATAAAATGAAAGCCGTCATTATTATGTATCACCCTGCTATGAATATGCAATCCTTCAAATTTTGCATAGATGCATTGAACAACGCGTACAGAATGAAAGGCGCTATTTTTCAAATAAATATCACGCACGGCAATGTTTTTACATTGATAAAACAAAAGATGATAGGGCCGCTGAGAGCCACTGATACCGGCAGGTGGCGCAATACCCGGTGAAGGACTTCGAAACTGCGCTCCCTGCCCATCAATTGTCCCCATGCCTTCAATTTTGAAATTCTCCGCCTTTACTGCAAAGATTAATCCTACATTGCCATCATTGAGTGTTGAATCTCCGTGCAGAGGTATAGTATTATCTGCGTAATATTGTTTACCATCAGCAGTTCCGAGAAGTGTTCCACCCGCAGAAATATATAATGTTACATTACTTTTCATTTCTACAGTTCCGATGAGAAATACTCCAGCTGGCACAAGTACAGTACCGCCCCGATCTTTATTGCAGGTATCAATCGCTTTTTGAAGCGCAGCAGTATCGAGAGCTTTTCCATCGCCTGCTGCTCCAAAATCTCGGATGTTATAAATCCTAGTTCCTGAATTTTTATCCTGCTGTGGTACGTCAAAACCATGACCACCTGCCAATGTCCTGAAAGGCGATGCAAGTAACCCTGTAGTAGCTATCGAAGCTGTGGTCAGGTAGCCGAGTAGTTTTCGTCGCGAAAATGAACTATCTCCGTTGTTTATCATCTTTAATTAATTATACAATCGTTCACTGTTAATTCTTATTTTAGGGGATCAAAAGTTCCTCCATCCCAACCCATCGTTTGTTCCAGGTTACTATTTAACTGAAGTTGGCTGGATGGTATGGCAAAAAAATAGTATTCAGGTTTCCAATTAATATCAAACTGAGTATCCACGACTTTCACCTTGTCACTAAAAACATCAGTATAATGTTGATTCAGGTAATTCTCAAGCTCTTCAGAACTCATGGAGCTTTTTAGCGAATTCCAGGCGCTGGGTGATATCTTCAATGATATGGTTAAGCCATGCCTACGTGTGCCGTTCAGCTTTGTTTCAAATAATCTCCATCTTCGTAAATCCCAATAGCGCTTTCCTTCGAAGGCAAGTTCAATTTGTCTTTCCAACCTTATGGCCACTCTCATTTGATTCTTATCCATGCCCGGCATTAGGCCATAAAGAGCATCACCTCCCGGATCAATACCTGCACGAGCCCTGATGGCAGTTAAAAGGGGATAAGCTTCAGCCGTATTTCCCGATTCATTAGCAGCTTCCGCCAAATTAAGTAACACTTCAGCAAATCTAAGCTCTACCCAATCGGTGCTGCTGTTGTAAGCTGCAATCGCACTTTGAGTTGTATCTACTGCCTTCTTCATATAGAATCCTGTAATTGTCGGACTATTTTGTTCACCACCAACATAAGTCCATTGAATACGGCCAGGTTGTGGGCCGTTGTTGCCGATACCCCACTCCGCACCATTATAAACTATCGTTTGCTGAAACCTGGGATCCCTGTTCTTCCAATAATAAGAAGGGTCATAAGTATATTTAGAGCTCGGGTCATCAATATTCTTACCATCCTTCATTGGATACGCATTTACGATTTCGAGCACCGGCCTGTTACCACCGGTTGCACCCTGTGAGAAATCAAGTGGACGTGTAGATGCTGCCCAATTATTCCAGCTTTCAGAATTGTTGGGTGTGTATTGATAACGGCGCACAAAGATGTCTTCTTTATTCATTTCATCAAACCAAAGTTTTGAATAATCCGAATATAATCCGAACCCTTCAGATTCAAGGTAGTCCTTGGCTTCCCTGTTGGCTTCATAAGCTGCCTGCCAACGATCAGTGTGGGTCTGGCTCGGATCAAATTGGGGACTAGCATAGTATAAAAGCACTCTTCCTTTAACCGCCAAAGCAGTTCCTTTATGAACATGACCGTCGTTACTTCCTGATGCAGGACCGAAAGACGGTAAATCATTTGCTGCACTATCGAGATCTGCGACTATTTGTTTCATGCATTCCGAAGTAGTGTTTCTTTTGACAAATAAATCTTCATTTTCTGTTTGAGGATAAAGCACTAATGGTACGCCCCCATAACGGATCACCATTTGAAAATATACCCATCCCCTAAAGAAAAAACCCTGGCCTTTGAGAATCCTTTTATTCGCCGTATCAATTGTTCCTTTATCAATATTGACGATAAGTTCATTAATTTCTCTTATATCATTATAAGGCCAATAGTTAACTGAGTTAGAAGTCAGCTGTCCGTACATATAACTTCCTCCTCCATCTGACTCATCAGAGTAGTCAGCATATTCTGTACTCCAACCAGGAAGATTACGGGCATATATTCGGTTCATATAGGCGTTAGCAAGATCGAGATTGTTCCAAACGTCTTTTTCGCTCACCTGACTCAATGGCTTCTTGTCTAAAACTTTTGTGCAGCTACCCAAAAACAAAGTGAAGATTGCCAAGTATATTATATTAAAAAATTTCATATCAATAATATTTTATTATTTATAAACTGATGTTTAAACCGAAAGAATAGTTTTTCATAGTGGGATATGAGTTAATGAGAACCTGTTCAGGATCATACAACTTATTAGCACTGTAAATCATAAAAAGATTCGTGCCGTTGAAAAATGCCCGCACCGTTTTTAATCCAGCGCGCTTGGTCATACTTTGGGGAAGTGCATAAGAAAAATTCACATTTTTAAGACTTACGAATGAATTATCAACCAAGAAAAATGTGGACGGGTCATAACGCGTACGGTAACTCGAAACTCTATAGCCAGGGTACTTCCCATTAGGGTTTTCGGGACTCCAACTATCAGCCCAATATTCCATCGATGACTCCTCTGCTCTTGCCTGTATATCTCTTCCGACTGTTCCCAACATAGACTTCGCCCCTGCTATACCCTGTACAAGAATGCCAAGACCGAAAGATTTCCAGGCAAAATTAAGTGTAAGCCCATAGTTCATAGGTGGAATGCTGTATTTGCCAAGAAACTCGCGGTCATCAGATGTAATTTTCCCATCGGGCTTGTTTGAGTTTGGTCCTCTGATATCCTTATAATTGAGCATGCCTAATTGAGGCTTCACTCCGAGAATCGTGTATCCCTGCGGCAATGCATCAAGTTCAGCCTGTGTCCGAATAACACCAACCGCCACATACCCCAAAAGCATATCGCTGCTGTAGAGCCCATTCTTGTTGATACTTGTTCCATTGGACTGCAATCCAACAGGACGACCTATGGCAGACCAGTATGATGGAAGGTTTTCAGCTTCATCCACCTGGATGATTTTAGTAGTTGCAAAACCAAAATTAGCGCTTACCTGATAATTAAACTGCTTACGATCATTACCGTTATATCCTAATTCAACTTCAAAACCTTTTGCATCAATTTTCTGGTAGTTTGTCGATCCTAATGTTGCACCAAACGTACCTGGATAACTTTGCTGACTGGAGCCAAGAATATCATATGTTCTTCGATAAAATAAGTCGAGTTTAAAGCTCATCCTGTTGTCCCAAAAACGAGTGTCGAAACCTGTATTGTAGCTTAGCGCTTTCTCCCACGTGATATCCGGATTAGGCAAAACTCCTGGTTCTATTCCAACCGTTGAGTTATTAAAAACAGCACCGGTGTTCACAATATTATATAACTGCAGGTATTGCCATTGGCCTACCGCATCATTACCTACCAACCCAACAGATGCTCTTAATTTAAGCTCATTAATAAAATGAACATTTTTGAAGAAAGGCTCATCAGACACAACCCAACCAGCAGAAGCAGAAGGGAAAAAGCCCCATCTGTGGCCAGGCGGAAAAATTAACGATGCATCGTAACGAAAAGAAGCATCAAGCAAATATTTATGATCATAATTGTAGCTTGCGAGACCGACATAAGATATCCTGGCTGACTGATCTTCATCCCCACCTACATCTTTTGGGGTTTGAGCAGAAATGTATTGATCAATAGCGGAAGAAATCAAATCATCTTTTCTTCCATAGAAAGAAGTTATATCTTCTTCCGCTTGTTCATATACTAATAATGCATCAATCCCATGTTTGCCAAAATTTCTTTTATAATCTACTTGCGCGTTAAATTGGTACCTATTTACTTTATCATCTTCTGATCGTAGGAAATCGTCTGCTGCCCTCGGTCTTAAACCTACTGCCGTGTCACCAACAATGTGATTATGCTGGCCTACTGTATTAAACAATACCATATTGTAAGGCATGTTCAGTTGTTTAATAAATATGTCACGGTCATACTTATTTAAAGATGTTCTGAGACTTAAGCCCTTTACAAAGGGCACTGTATAATTTATTGCTACTGTTGCGTTTAATTCTTTTTGATTTCTTTTTTCATAACCCGAAAGGCTTGGAGTAACTACAACGCCGGGATGCCACTCCACCCAATTGCCAACAGGCTCACCATTGATATAAGGCGGGACCATTTTTGTTCTTACCAAAAGAGCTTTATACAAATCCTCCTGTCGCTGGTTTCCTATTTGCCAGCTTGGTTCATCCGTGTGTCGGGTATCAGTATTAAAATCGAGTGATACTTTTAAATCGCGGGTAACAGACACATCCACATTACCTCTTAGAGTGTATTTTGAGTAGTCAAGATTGTTGAATGAACCGGTAGAATAGTTATAAGATCCACCAAGAAAATATTTCACGTTCCTGCTACCTCCACTTACATCAAGGCTATGTTGAGTGCTTTGAGGATTTTGCCACATTTGGTCTATCCAGTTCCTTGAATGTGCTTTAAAGTAATCCAGTTCGTCTTGGGTATAATATCTGGCATCATTCGAATCTGCATTGATGTAATTTAACTGCAAATTAATCGCACTTGCATGTTCAAAAGCATTAAGTGTTTTTGGAACTTTTGTGGGAGTTTGAAATCCATACATGCCTGTGTATGAAATTGTAGGAGCGCCTTCTTTACCGCGTTTGGTAGTTACCAGTAATACGCCATTCGCAGCTCTTGACCCATAAATTGCTGCAGACGCGCCATCCTTTAAAACCGTGATGTTTTCTATTTGATCAGCAGTTAAACCATCAAAGGCAAATTTATCACTTACAATACCATCAATAACATAAAGAGGGTCAGCATTATTGTAGGTACCTGAGGCTCGGATCCTTATATCCGACTGCATACCAGGTGCACCAGAGCCCTGAGTAATTGTAACTCCCGATAACCTTCCTGATAAAGCATTGGAAATATTATCAACCGGTACATCAACTACCGCTGATCCTTTTACCGACGTTACAGATCCTAATACACTTCCCCTTGTTTGAGAGCGATAACCTGTAACAATTACTTCCTGAAGATTATTTATTTCACGGACTAAAGTAACGTCAATAACTGGCTGATTATTGATCTGAACGGTTTGTGGCGTAAATCCTGAAAAACTAAAAATTAATGTTGCATTTTTAGAAGCTGTAACTGAATATTTACCAGCCTCGTCAGTAACTGCACCGTTTGCTGTTCCCTTAACTTTAATATTTGCACCCGCCAGAGCCTGACCCTGCTCATCGGTAACAGTTCCTGTAATAACTTTTGTTTGCCCTAAAAC
>JBQCFI010000450.1:0-6022 GCA_051959325.1 Ginsengibacter sp.
ATGAAATTTTAAAAAATAAATTCGCATTACGCACCATTCATTCTGAATACGGAATGACTGAATTGCTTTCTCAGGCTTATTCAAAAGGAGATGGAATATTTGAAAGTCCATCGTGGATGAAAGTTTTAACGCGTGAATACAACGACCCGTTTGCAATAAATTCATTTTCAAAAGATAAAAGATCTTCCAATGGACTGGTCAACATCATTGATTTGGCCAACATTTATTCCTGTTGTTTTATTGCGACTGACGATGTGGGCAGAGTCTATAAAAATAACCGGTTCGAAGTTTTGGGAAGAAGAGATGTGAGTGATTTGAGAGGCTGTAGTTTATTGACGATTTAGAAAATACTTTTACAATTCTTTCTGTCAGCAAAACAATAAATATTGTGGATTCCTGTTTTGCGGAGAAATAAGAATTTGCTCTATTTCTTTATTTGCTGCCGATCAATGCATGGCTTCCGTTGGAATAAAGTTGGATATTTATTTTTGGATCAATTAGTTGTATCATTTCAATGATCTTTTTAAAAGAAAGCTTTCCTTCACAAAAAATAATTTCTTTAACGCGCTTCAATTGAACATTACCGGGCAAACTGTTTGTACAACTTTCGATTCCATAATAGAAAATATTTTTTCTTCCCAATTCCTCTAATATTTTTTTCGCTTCATCAAACTCCTGCTGGTTGTTAGCGAAGACGATGGTGCAACCTTTATCAACTTTCGTCATTCCTTTGGACGTTTTAGATCTCAGTTTTAGCAAACGAGAAATGGCCGAAATGGATGCACGGATAATGATCGCCGCATGAATAAAAAAACTAAATAATCTGCCACGTTTTCCATAATGCTTTTTTACAAAAATGCTCATCGCTTTATAAAAAATAACAACATAATTCAGACTGCCTTTCTTCGTGCTTTCGCCTTTGAAATGAATCATCGTGCTTTCAGCAAAATAATAATTTTTGAATCCTGCTTTTTGAATCCGGTAACTCAGATCTATATCCTCAGCGTACATAAAAAAATGCTCATCAAATCCGCGGGTGATATCCAGAATTTTTTTTGGGATCATCATAAAAGCGCCCGCAAGTACCTCCACTTCATGATTCTTATTTTCATCTAAAGATCCCAAATGATATTTCGAAAAAATTCCCGAATGTGGAAACAACTTTGAAAATCCAAAAAGTTTATAAAGCGCGGTAAACGGCGAAGGAAAAGATCTTTTACTTTCTTTTAAAAATCGACCCTTTCCATCGATCATTTTTATTCCAACAGCAAAATTATTATTTTTTGTTTTTATAAAAGAAATACATTTTTCAAAACAATCTTCTGCAATAATTGTATCCGGATTTAGAAATAAAATGTATTCGCCTTTTGCGATTTTCAAGGCCTGGTTATTTGCTTTTGCAAATCCCAAATTATTTTTATTCCAAATAAATTTTACTTCTGAAAACCGGTTTTGAAAAAACTCAAAACTGCCATCTGAAGAATTATTATCCACCACAATTATTTCGCCTGCGATATTCTTCATTGCTTTTATCACAGAAAAAAGACATTGTTCCAAAAAATATTTGACGTTATAATTTATTATGATTACTGAAAGGCACAATTGTGGGAAGAAAATTGAAGGTTAAAAGTTTAAAGCTGATAGAATTGAAATTTTGATTTATTTGTTTGCTTGCTGAAAATTTAAATGGATGAGTTAATAAACCGTGGCAATTTAGCAATAGAATAATGAACGATAAAACATTGCCGAAAAAAATTAATCTTTGCAGAATGTATAAAGAAATATTAATCGAAGCCACCAAGGCCGGTGCAAATGAATTACAGAAATATTTTAATGGTAAATTTTCAATCAGCCATAAAGAAGGGATTAACAACCTGGTTACCGAAGCTGATTTTGCATCCGACAAAGCCATTCGTTCCGTTATTAAAACCGCTTTTCCCGATCATGGGATCGTAAGCGAAGAAGCAGACGCGAAAATCTCTGAAAGCGACTACAGGTGGATCATCGATCCCATAGATGGAACAGTAAATTTTGCAAATGGAATTCCGATTTGTTGCGTTAGTATTGGTCTTGAATTTAAACGCGAAATGTTTATGGGCGCTGTTTACAATCCCAATCTGAATGAATTTTTTTTCGCGGAAAAAGGAAAAGGTTCTTTTCTCAACGATGAAAAAATTTCTGTTGGAAATAAAACAGAAGTTTCTACCAGTTGCCTGGTTACTGGCTTTCCATACAATTATTTAGATCAGCCAAATGGCCCTTTGGAAGTATTTGCCAAACTAATAAAACGCGGAATTCCGGTAAGAAGATTGGGAAGCGCCGCGATTGATTTATGCTGGGTCGCAGCCGGTCGTGTTGATGGTTTTTACGAGCATGAATTGCACGCATGGGACAGTGCTGCCGGTTTTTTAATTGTAGAAGAAGCAGGGGGAAAAGTGACCAATTTAAGGGGAGAAAAATATAATCCTTTTGAACCCGGAATCATTGCAACAAATGGAAAAATTCATGATGAATTGCAAAAAATAATTGCAGGAGAAAAGTGGTGAGATTGTTGAAGGTTTTGGTTGAAGGTTGATAATACTTTTCTGCTAAATTTGCACACTTTTTAAAAAATATATGAAAAATACTCCGTTCACTCAGCAACATCTTGCACTTGGCGCAAAGATGGCTGAATACGCCGGTTTTAATATGCCGATCAGTTATTCGGGAATCAATGATGAGCATGCAACAGTCAGAAAAAATGCCGGTGTTTTTGATGTGAGTCACATGGGCGAATTTATTCTGAAAGGCGATAAAGCGCTTGATTTGATACAACGTGTTACCAGTAATGACGCTTCAAAACTTACTGCCGGAAAAGCGCAGTATAGCTGCCTGCCAAACGAAGCCGGGGGCATTATAGACGATCTGATCGTGTATTGTATTGAAGAAAATAAAGTGTATATGTTGGTGGTAAATGCCGCCAATATTGAGAAAGATTGGCAATGGATCTCCAAACACAATACAGAAAACGTTGAAATACATAATATTTCTGAAAAGACCTGCCTGTTGGCAATCCAGGGGCCAAACGCTACAAAAATCTTGCAGCCGTTGACCGATGTTGACATTCTGAACATGAAATATTACACTTTTGTAAAAGGAAAATTTGCAGGAATAGACAATGTTTTAATCAGTGCCACAGGATATACCGGTTCTGGTGGAATAGAAATTTATTTTGAAAATAAAGACGACAATGCAAGTATCATTTGGGATAAGATCTTTGAAGAAGGAACGCCAAAAGGATTAAAACCTATCGGCCTTGCTGCACGTGATACCTTGCGTCTTGAAATGGGATATTGCCTTTATGGAAATGATATTGATGACACGACTACTCCGCTGGAAGCAGGCCTGGGCTGGATTACAAAATTTACCAAAGATTTTGTAGCGAAAGAAATTCTTTCAAAGGAAAAAGCGAACGGCATCAAACAAAAACTAGTTGGCCTTGAAATGTTGGAAAAAGGGATTCCGCGACATGATTATGAAATTCAAAATGAAGAAGGAGAAACAATTGGGCGCGTTACGAGCGGAACACAATCTCCCTCACTTCAAAAAGCAATAGCGATGGGATACCTAAATGTGAATTATTCGAAAATTGATACGAAAGTTTTTATTAAAATAAGAGAAAAACTGGTTCCTGCAAAAGCGGTAAAAATGCCTTTTGAATAAATAAAAGCAAGAAATTTTTTAATTAAATGACGTCGAAAAAAAGTAAGCTTCCTTCCCTGAATACGGTTTTATCACCGTCGCTTTTAAAGTTATATGACATCAGTAACAGCACCGTGGTAATCATTGATATTCTTCGCGCTACTTCTACAATTGCCGCTGCGTTATACAATGGGGCCAAAGCTGTAATTCCGGTTGATAGCGTGGCTGATTGCATCAAGTTAGGAAAACAGATGGAGGTAATAACTGCGGGCGAAAGAGACGGAAAAATTGCTGAGGGATTGCAATATGGAAACACGCCTTTACAATATACTGCCGGTTTTATAAAAGGGAAAACGCTGGTGCTCACTACCACTAATGGAACGAAACTTTTGCATGTGGCGCTGGCTGCAAATGCCAAGGGAATTATCACCGGTTCGTTTAGTAATATTTCATCTGTATGCGAGTATCTCGTTAATCAAAAAACCAATGTTATTCTCGCGTGTGCAGCGTGGAAAAACAGGATTAATATAGAAGATACACTTTTTGCCGGCGCGGTAATGAATAGAATAAAAGAAAACTTTGACATTAATTGTGACGCTTCACAAATCGCTGAAACGCTGTACCTGCAGGCAAAAGGAGATTTATTAGGCTTTATGAAAGAAAAAAATGCTTCTCATTATCATCGCTTGATGAATTTCGGTTTGGAAAAAGATATTCAATTTTGCCTAACAGAAGATAATGCAAATATTCTGACTTTATATTCCGGTGGCCGGCTGATTGCCGGATAAAGGCTCAATTGTTGAGAACCGGTTCGTAAACTTTTCTTACCAATTTCAATGCAAAATCCAGTTGTTGTTTTTCGGTAAGATGTGTGTTATCAAGTTCTATAGCATCATCTGCTTTGCGCAACGGGCTTACTTTCCGGTTTGAATCAATGTAATCGCGCATGGCGATATTTGTTTTTATTTCGTCTAAAGAAATATTTGGATTCTTATCAAACATTTCGGCAAATCTTCTTTCCACTCTCACAGCTTCGTCTGCAATCATAAAAATTTTAACTTCCGCATCCGGAAAAACTACGGTTCCGATATCGCGTCCATCCATTACGATACCTTTATTGGCGCCCATTTTTTGCTGAGCAGCAACAGCAAATGATCTCACATCTTTGAGTGCAGCCACTTCACTTACTTTTTCTGCAACTACCAGATCGCGGATAATGTATTCCACATTCTCCCCATTCAGATAAATTTCAGAATTTCCGGTGTGTTTATTCAGAATAAATTCCAATGAAATATTTTGCAGCGCCTGTCGTATTTCTTTTTCGCTGGAACGATCGATATTATTTCTCAAAAAATATAAAGTAATAGCCCGGTACATAGCGCCACTATCGATATAAGTATAGTTTAACTTTTGCGCCAACTGCTTTGCCACCGTGCTTTTGCCACAGGAAGAAAAACCATCAATCGTTATAATTATTTTTGGAAACATGAGTACAAAAATGGCAAAAAAAAAAGAAAGGACAAAAATTAAAAACACGACGAACACATTCAATTATAAATAAATGAAAATCTCAAATATTTCTTTGTTTGCCGTGCCCGTTATTAAAACGGTATTCGAGATATTCTGTATTATTCTTTAAGCTCGAAACAGGCGCATGTATGTTAAAAAAAAAATGCCACCGTTTCCGATGGCATTTTAATTTATGAATTGAATAATTAAACTTCAGATTTCTTTTTCTGAACCGGGCTTTCCTTTAGTTGAAAAGTGATCTTAGAATTTTCTTTGTCAAGAGAGGCAATAAGTACATCTCCGCTTTTCACATGCATGTTCAAAATTTCTTCTGCCAAAGGATCTTCAAGGTATTTCTGAATCGCCCTGTGTAAAGGCCTTGCACCAAATTGCTGATCATATCCTTTCTCTGAAATAAACTTCTTCGCTTCTTCTGTAAGTTCCAATTTTAAACCAAGATTGTCCAGTCTTTTTGTAACTCCTTTCATCAGAATATCTATAATAGAGAAGATATTTTCCTCTGAAAGTGAATTGAAAATTACCACATCATCGATCCTGTTTAAAAATTCAGGACTAAATGTACGTTTAAGCGCTTTTTCAATAACCGCTTTGCTGTTTTCCTCGGCATTTTGAATTCTGGACGCTGTGGTAAATCCGACGCCGGCACCAAAATCCTTCAACTGCCTTGCACCAATGTTGGAAGTCATAATGATCATAGTATTCTTAAAGTCTATCTTCCTTCCAAGTCCGTCAGTAAGAATTCCATCGTCCAGTACCTGCAACAAAATATTGTAAATATCCGGATGTGCTTTTTCAATTTCATCCAAAAGAA
>JBQCFI010000451.1:0-5545 GCA_051959325.1 Ginsengibacter sp.
CAAATCAGTGAAGAAAACCTTTTAGAAAATCTTTCCTTCGAAAAATTCAGGGAGGAAGTTTTAAAAGATTATAAAGTGGTTTGCGAAAGCCGGGAAACGAGTTTACTGAGCCGAAAAGAAGTTCTTACAGGCAAAGCAAAATTTGGAATTTTTGGTGATGGAAAAGAAGTGGCACAAGTTGCAATGGCAAAATTTTTTATGCCAGGAGATTTTAGGGCCGGTTATTACCGCGATCAGACTTTTATGTTTGCAAACGGCCTTGCTACAGTAGAACAATTTTTCGCTCAACTTTATGCCGATCCTGATGTCAGGAATGATCCTTTCAGCGCCGGACGACAAATGAATTCACATTTCGCCACAAAGTTTGTGGATGAAAATGGCAACTGGCTGGACCTTGCTCATAAAAAAAATGTTTCTTCAGATATAGCACCCACATCAGGACAAATGCCCCGTGCATTGGGACTAGCTTTTGCTTCAAAAGTTTTCAGAGAAGTAGAAGCTTTGCATGAATACGACAACCTAAGCGATAATGGGAACGAGGTTTGTTTTTGTACGATCGGTGATTCTTCTACATCTGAAGGTCATTTTTGGGAAGCAATGAATGCTGCAGGGGTTTTACAAATTCCGCTGGCAGTTTTTGTATGGGATGATGGTTATGGCATTTCTGTTCCCAAAAAATATCAAACAACCAAATCTTCGATTTCCAAAGCATTGAGCGGTTTGCAGAAAAAAGAAGATACGAATGGAATAAACATTTACAAATTGAAAGGATGGGATTATGCCGGCATGTGCGAAATATTAGACGGTGCCATCAAACACATTCGTGAAACGCACACTCCTGCTTTATTTCATGTGGAAGAGCTCACCCAGCCACAAGGACATTCTACATCCGGCAGCCACGAACGCTACAAAAGCGCAGCGAGGCTTGCGTGGGAAAAAGAATGGGATGGTAAAAAACAAATGCGGGAGTGGATTCTGGCAAATTCGCTTGCAGACGAAAATTAATTAAATGATATCGAAGATAATGCAAAACGCTTTGTAAAGCAAAGCCGTCAGAATGCGTGGGAAAAATATATGGATCCCATCAAACGACAGGTGAAGGAAACAGTCAATCTTTTGCAAAAAGTTTCTTCAAATAATACAGAGATTGAAAAACTGATTAAAGATCTTTTATCATTGCGCGAACCTCTGAGAAGAGACGTAATGAAAACATTATCGCATGCAATTAATATTTCGGCGTCTTCAGATGGCACTGAGGAAGTAAAAGATTATTATGAAAAATTAATGCTGGAAAACAAAGAATTATTTGACAGTGACCTTTATAACGAAGGACCAAAATCGGCTTTAAAAGTTGCTCCCGTACCGCTTCAATACAATAATGAAACAGAAATGGTGAATGGGTTTGAAATCTTAAATAAATATTTTGATGAACTATTTGCTGTCAATAATAAAGTCATTGCTTTTGGCGAAGATCTTGGGCACATCGGTGATGTGAATCAAGGCTTCAGCGGTTTGCAGGAAAAGTATGGTGAGGAAAGAATTTTTGATACCGGCATCCGTGAGCTGACCATCATGGGACAAGGGGTTGGATTGGCTTTGCGTGGTTTGCGTCCTATTGCAGAAATACAATATCTTGATTATTTACTTTTCGGATTAGAGCCTTTGAGTGATGACGTTTGTACTACCCATTTCCGTACCAAGGGACAGCAAAGTGTTCCATTGATTGTGCGTACGCGCGGCCATCGCCTGGAAGGAATTTGGCATAGCGGATCGCCAATGGGAATGATCATTAATGCGCTTCGTGGAATGTACGTTTGTGTGCCCAGAAATATGACGCAGGCTGTGGGAATGTACAATACTTTACTGGAGAGCAACGATCCTGCTATAATGATAGAGTGTCTGAATGGATATCGTCTGAAGGAAAGATTACCTTCTAATTTAATTGAATACAGGGTACCATTAGGCATTCCCGAAGTTGTAAAGGAAGGTTCCGATATTACCATCGTTTCCTATGGTTCGATGTTGCGCATTATTGAAGAAGCAACTGAGGTTCTTGATAAATTAAATATAAGCTGTGAAGTAATAGACGTACAAACTCTACTGCCCTTCGATCTGCATCATTCCATTCTTGGTTCTTTAAAAAAAACCAACCGCATTTTGTTTATTGATGAAGACGTGCCGGGTGGCGCATCCGCTTATATGTTTAATAAAGTAATGGAAGAGCAGGGTGGCTATCGGTGGCTGGATGTTTCGCCAAGAACCCTTACAGCCAAAGATCACAGGCCTTCTTACGGCAGCGATGGAGATTATTTCAGCAAACCTAACACGGAAGATATCATCAGCGTTGCAAAGGAAATGATGGAGGAATAAAAGATATCACATTTAAGAATTAAAAAAGAATTCTGTTTATTTGTTCGTTTGCTGTCACTGTTTTTTTAGAATGATTACAAATAAAATGATCAGTTTTTTTTCAAAAAATATTTATACAAGAAAACAATGATTACGAACGAGGAAAGGCGTTTTATCGCGCAATGGCGTGAACAAAAAAGTGGCCCAAAATGGAAATTTTATTTGTTGTTTTCAATCGCATGGACAGTGGTATCTTTCCTGGTTGTCTTTTTTCTGGCAAAATTATTCACGAATCTTTGGGAAACCGGAGGCGCCGGATTGATTTATATTTTTATCGCTCTTTCCATTATTATCGGCATTTCATCTACTCATTTTACTTATGTACATAATGAAAAACGGTATAGAAAAATTATGAATAAAGAAAAAGGATTGTTCAACTAATAAGCTACATGTACGGAAGCAATTTTATTCATTCCTCCCCAATATTTGGTGTGCATTGAACATTCTTCCTGCCAGTTTATCCGGCAATTTCCACAGCATTCTTCTAATCTGTAGAATTAAAGAAATTCGATCAACTATGGTGGTTCAATATTTAAATTTTAAAATTCTTAACAATCAACAATCAATACTTATTAAGTATTTTTGGCTCAGTTGAAACCTGCTGGGAAGCTGGCACATTAAAAAAAAATAAGGCGTCCGATATCTTATTTATAAATCCCTGTTCATCCGATTAGTTAAAGAAAAAATTTAAAAGCTCAATGCTTCGTACAGCAAACTTCATAAAAATATTTTCGACCGGATTATTATTCTTCTGCTTTTGTAGTTGCAAAAACAATCACTCAGTAAAGGAAAAAGAAATTGTAAAAGTACCTGAGAAAATGGATGACCAGATTGCTGATAATATAAAAGCCGTGCTGCTTTTTGCCAACACTTCCAATGGAATTATCTATGATTCTACCAGGCTTTCAGAACTTAACCTGTTGAATTCTTTTTACGAAAAAAATAATTACCAGGGCATTTGGAGCAAAAAAGAAACCTGGAATCCTGTTGCTGATTCGATGTTTGAGTTCATTAAAAATTCCAGATATTATGGCCTGTATCCCGAAGATTATCATTACAAGGAATTAGATACTTTACGTAAACAAATTGCCAATGATTCTTTGGTAAGAATGGATGCCATCGCATGGACAAAAGCGGACCTGATGCTGAGCGACGCTTTTATGCAAACACTCAAAGATCTAAAAGAAGGAAGATTACTTCCTGACAGTATTTCCATTGTTTCTAAGAATAATTATATAGATTCTTTTTTCATTCCAAACCTCGAAAAAATTATTGCGTCAAGCTCCGTATCGCAGACCTTTCAAAATGCAGAACCAGTAGACAGCGGATATATTTCTTTAAAAGCCTTGCTGATTAATTTTGTGGATAGCATGAACCCTAAAAAATATTTGTATCTCGATTATCCTTACAAAGACACACTTGATTTTTATAAAAAACTATATCAAAGATTGATGCAGTCAGGTTTTGGCAACACAGAAGTTACAATGCCGGATTCTGCTCAATTGAGTAATGAAATAAAAAAATACCAGGCAAAACACAAACTGACGGTTGACGGGAAAGCAGGAGAAGGAACGGTTCGGAGTTTAAATTTCACTGACAATGAAAAGTTTAGAAGAATTGCAGTTACGCTCGACCGTTATAAATCACTTCCCGAACTTCCTGAAACTTATATCTGGGTTAATTTACCAGGTTTTTATCTGAAAGTTTTTGATCACGACACGGTCGTTTTGGAATCAAAAGTAATTATTGGAAAACCGTCTACCCCTACTCCACGTCTTACTTCCAAAATTACCAACATGGTTACGTATCCCAATTGGACCATTCCGGCAAGTATTATTAAAAAAGACATCCTGCCTGCCTTGAAAAATAATCCCGGATATCTTGCCAGCAAGGGTTTCAGTCTCGTTGATTCTCATGGTGAAACGGTAAATCCTTACACGGTAAACTGGTCAAAATATAGCAAAGGAATTCCGTGGAAAATTGTTCAGGGAAGCGGGGACGATAATGCATTGGGTATTTTTAAATTCAATTTTAATAATCCCTACAGTGTTTATTTACATGACACCAATCAACGTTATTTGTTTCAAAATTCACAACGGGCATTAAGCCATGGATGTGTGCGTGTTCAAAAATGGGAAGCGCTTGCATTTTACATTGCGCAAAATGACAGCCTGGCTACAAAAGAAGGAGAACAACTTTCTTATAATACGGATTCTATAAAAACCTGGATTGCAAATAAAGCCCGGAAGACCATTATGGTGAAAAAACGATTGCCTCTTTTTATCGAATATTTTACCTACGAAGCAAAAAATAATAAGATCGTTTTTTACAATGACATTTATAATGAAGACAAAGCTCTTGAGCAGAAATATTTTGCAAACAAATAAAAGTATCATCTTTATATTTTAAAAATTATGGGTTTTACAGTAAAAGAAAATATTGTTGATATCGAATCAAAAGAAATATTTTCAGCGAAAATTTTTATTGAGCAGGGTTTTATAAAATCTATCGAAAGAATCAGTAATTATGAAAAAGAGCTTCCTTATATAATTCCCGGATTCATTGATGCTCATATTCACATTGAAAGTTCCATGTTGATTCCCTCTGAATTTGCAAAGCTGGCAGTGGTGCACGGAACAGTTGCAACCATCAGTGATCCGCATGAGATTGCCAATGTTTGCGGAATAGAAGGCGTGGAATATATGATTGAAAATGGCAAAACGGTTCCTTTTAAATTTCATTTCGGCGCACCAAGCTGTGTGCCGGCAACGGTTTACGAAACTTCAGGAGCTACACTTGACGCCAATGCAGTCGATGAACTTTTATCTAAAAAAGATATTTATTATTTAAGCGAAATGATGAATTTTCCTGGTGTTCTTCATCATAATGAAGAAGTTTTCGCAAAAATTGATTCTGCGAAAAACTACGACAAGCCGGTTGATGGACATGCACCTGGACTGAGAGGAGAAGAAGCAAAAAAATATATAGAAGCAGGAATAAGTACAGATCACGAATGCTTTACAAGAGAAGAAGCGCTTGATAAATTGAAATATGGAATGAAGATTTTAATTCGTGAAGGAAGCGCTGCAAAAAACTTTGAAGCATTGATTGAACTGTTGAATGATCATGAAAACGA
>JBQCFI010000452.1:0-4024 GCA_051959325.1 Ginsengibacter sp.
CTTTTTACGGTTTGCAAAGACTCAATTCATCGCCATGCGCCGGCATCAAAGCGCTTATCAAACTCAGTAAAATTGAGAATCATTTTTCCATAAATAACGTCGTTTTCATTATCGCTCCCCGCGTAAATGCTGCCGGCAGAATGGCTGATGCAACCAAAGCAGTGCGCCTGTTTATTGAGGCTGATTTTGAAAAAGCGATGCAATTCGCTGAAATGCTTCACAGCGATAACACCGACCGAAAAGACGCTGATTCCAGCATTACCGAAGAAGCATTATCTATGATTGCAAACAACCCGGAAATGGTATCGAGGAAAACAACGGTTGTTTTTCAATCTCATTGGCATAAAGGTGTTGTAGGAATTGTCGCAAGCAGGTTGATTGAAACTTATTATCGCCCCACCGTTGTTCTCACGCTCGGTGAAAAAATCGTTGGTGGAAGCGCCCGTAGCGTTCCCGGTTTTAATTTATACGAAGCGATTCATGCATGTCGTGAGCACCTGATTGGTTATGGTGGTCATTTCGCGGCAGCAGGCATGTCGCTGCACCCGGAAAATGTAGATGCATTTAGCCAAAAATTTGAAGAAGTGGTTTCTTTAAGCATAGATCCGTATTTATTGATTCCGGAATTAATTATTAATGCAGAAATTTCTTTCAAACATATCAATAAAGTCTTTTACAAAATAATAGAGCAAATGGAACCTTATGGTCCTGAAAATATGCGCCCTGTTTTTATTACAAGAAATGTTATAAACACCCCGTGGTCCAAAATTGTAAAAGAGCAACATGTTCGGTTTGTGGTAAAAAATGAGAATGTTACGCTGACTGGGATCGGTTTTAATCTTGCTGAAAAATTTTCTTTGTTGCAAATGAATAAACCGGTTGACATGGTTTATACATTGGATGAAAATGAATGGAACGGCGAAATGCATTTGCAATTAAAGGTAATAGACATCAGGCTTTCAGAGAGTGATGCTGTATAATTCACCTATTCAATGAAATTGCTTTATTTCCTCAAATATTTTTATTTTATCGCCAAAAACTGGAACATTAAACTTGCTGCTTTCACCGTATATCATGAAATAAAAGGGGAAAAAAAATACAGGCTTGACACCGTAAAGATTGATAATCTTCAGCATCAAAAAATAAAAAGTGAGAATCTGAAACATGCGTCCATTTACCAGGCCTCCAATTATTATTTGATTGAACGGGCCTTTGAGTTTCTTAAAAATGAACATGTAAATAATCACCTGGTTGATTTTGGTTGCGGCAAAGGAAGGATCATGGTTGTGGCGGCTTATTATGGTTTTAAAAAAATAACCGGCATTGATTTTTCACAGTTGTTATGCAATGAAGCCGAAGAAAACATCCAAAAAATAAAGCCGCTTTTTCCTTCAACAGATTTTGAAATTATTTGCGATGACGCTGTAAATTATTCCATCAAAGATGACGATACCATTTTCTTTTTCTTCAACCCTTTTGATGAAGTAGTGATGCTGCAGGTCGTAAAAAATATTCTTGCATCCTTGAAAAACGATGAAAGGAAAATTTATGTAGTTTATGTAAATCCCTTACACAAAGAAATATTTTTAAGTGCCGGTTTTGAAGAAGAATATTATTTTAAGAAAATGGAATATCTGGAATTTGTGATTTTGGTAAAGCAATTAGAAGAATAACTCAGCAAAGCAATAAATATCCCTAATTCTTACTCGCATTTTTCAATACTTCTATAATCGTAGGAAAAGTGTTGGAATAATATTTTTGAAGATCTTCCTTTGTTACCCAAATAACTTCTGTGATATCTTCTTCTGTTTGCGGAATTAATTTTTCATTTCCTTTGGCGTTCATTTCATACCAATGAGATTCTTTTAAATTGTGTTTTCCAAACTGATCATAGGTGTGGTAGGTGATGGCAATTGGTTTGATAATTTTCAAATTCTTTAATCCGGTTTCTTCTTCTACTTCTCTTTTGGCGCATTCTTCAATCGTTTCACCTTCATCTAATTTCCCTTTTGGCAAATCCCATTTTTCACGTCGGAACATCATTAATATTTCTCCATTTTCATTTTTTACCACGCCTCCGCCCGCTTTTATTAAATGAAAATGTTTAAAAAAATCTGCTTTTAGTTTGTCGAAATTATCTCCGAGAATAATACCCGCATGAAACTCTGGTTTTTTAATTTCATGTAACAAAGAATTGATTGCCGGGGTAGAAGGCTCATCAATAAAAACCTTGTCAGGATGATGGCGGTATTCTTCCATTTCCGGTGTGATTTTATCGGCAAGAAAGACCGGTTTGTCGCCAAAGTAAATTGTAATGTAGCTCATACGTGTTTATTATCTTCGCAGCATGACTGATAAAAAAGCGATTGCTGAAAAGCTGTTACAAATTAATGCAATAAAATTAAATATTGAACAGCCCTTTACCTGGGCAAGCGGCTGGAAAAGCCCGATATATTGTGATAACCGGAAAATTCTTTCGTTTCCTTTTATCCGCGATTTTATTAAATCAGAAATGTGCAATGTTATTTTCCAAACGTTCGAGAAGGCTGATATGATTGCAGGAGTTGCAACTGCCGGAATTCCGTGGGGAGCGATGGCCGCTGACCAGTTAAAACTTCCATATATATATGTAAGGCCAAAACCAAAAGAACATGGCCTCGGAAACCAGATTGAAGGCTTTTATGAAGCTGGTAAAAGGGTAGTGGTTGTGGAAGATTTGGTGTCAACAGGTAAAAGCAGTTTGCAGGTTGTCGATGTTTTAAAAACTGCAGGTTTGGAAGTGGATGGCATGGTTTCAATATTTAATTATGGATTCCCACACGCGAAACAGGCGTTTAAGACTTATGGGATTCCTTTAAAATCGCTCACCGATTATGATTCATTAATTGCCGTCGCCATCGATCAAAAATCCATTTCAGAATCGGAACAGCAAGAGTTGTTAAACTGGCGCGAGGATCCGGCTAACTGGAAGGTAAAGTCTTTAAATTCATAGATTATAAAAGCGTTTTGCGGAATGTTGTTTACGCTCTTGTAAAACAGTAATTCTTCTGGAAATCTTCACCAGCGTAATTTATTCTTTCAAAGAAATAAAATCTGTCTTATTTGTCCGTTTGCTTACGTTTCGTTTATAGAATTCAAACAAAAAGCGTTATTTCTATTGAATTAAAAATAAAAACAACACCGGAAATCATGTGAAAACTCCACTGAGATTTTAAAAAAAGCGTTATTCTAAAAAAATGAAAATGTTTCTTTTGACTCGTAATTGACAGGTAAACTCATAAAAACATTTGCTTTTCCGACCTTCACTTTTCCTGAAAGTTTCACCAAAACTTCTTTCCCCATCAAAGTATTCCAGGCATTTTTAAAAATACTTTGCATATTCACATCGAATTTTATTGGAATATTAAAGGTGTCCCGCCTCGGTATTTGGATCAAAGTATCGGATGAGCTGTGGCCAAACAAATTACCATTAATAAAAATATCAAGGTCAGTGTTCCGAAGTTGCATGCCAAAATTATTTGGATTGTAATATTCTAAATCCAAACTTATGGTAGATTTATCGAATCCTAAATTTTGAATTGAAAAATTATGATAGGTTTTGTATTCCAAAGCCTTAGGAGAGGAGCATGACAAAAATGCCATTATTACAAAAATAAAAACCCACCATTTTGTGATCATCTTTTTATAATTTTTGAAACTGCTTGTCAAAGGTAGAAATCTTCTTGCTAATGAAATTGGTAATTTTAGAAAAATGCATTTTTAAAATAAGACTAACAAGATTAGAGTTTTAATTTTATTATTAATATGCTGATTTAAAAGGTGAATATGGTCATAACCTAAAATTTTATTAGTCACGAAATCATAGGAAACAATCCATTTCTGCTGGAAATCAAGACCTGTAAAAAAATAAACGTCATACTGGCGTTAATGTACAAATAACATACTCATTTTCAACTTAATAAAACAGTAAATGTATATTTTATTTTAATTTAAATATACATTTTTATTTTCTTTAATTCTTTTC
>JBQCFI010000453.1:0-5040 GCA_051959325.1 Ginsengibacter sp.
GTTTTAGGCAGTGGCCCCGGTGGTTATCCTGCCGCGATCAGGGCTTCTCAATTGGGAAAGAAAGTAGTGATTGTAGAACGTGAAAGCCTTGGCGGTATTTGCCTCAACTGGGGTTGCATTCCCACAAAAGCTTTGCTGAAAAGCGCGCAGGTAATGGAATACGCCAATCATTCAAAAGATTATGGAGTAGAAGTAAGTGATGCCAAGCCTAACTTTGACGGGATGATTAAACGCAGCCGTGGAGTGGCAGATAAAATGAATAAAGGCGTTACTTTTTTAATGAAAAAGAATAAGATTGATGTGGTGATGGGAACCGGAAAATTAATTTCGCCAACAAAATTAGAAGTAACATCAGCAGACGGGAAGAAGCAAACACTGGAAGCAAAGAATATCATTATTGCCACCGGCGCAAGAGCAAGAGAATTGCCAACGATGAAATTAGATGGTAAAAAAATAATTGAATATCGTAAGGCGATGAGTCTTGAGAAACAACCAAAATCAATGATTGTAGTTGGCTCAGGAGCTATCGGTACTGAGTTTGCCTATTTTTATAACAGCATTGGTACAAAAGTTACTTTGATAGAATTTTTGCCAAAAACAGTTCCTGTGGAAGATGAAGAAGTTTCTAAAGAACATGAAAAAAATTTTAGAAAGCAGGGTATCACTGTCATGACTAACAGCGAAGTTACCAGCGTTGACACAAGCGGAAATGGTGTAAAAGCAAAAGTAAAAACACAGGATGGTGAAGTAACGATTGAAGCAGAAATACTTTTAAGTGCGGTTGGAATTGTTGCAAACCTTGAAAATATTGGTTTGGAGGAATTAGGTATTAAAACAGAAAAAGGAAGGATTGTTGTGAATCAATATCAGCAAACAAATGTTCCGGGAGTTTACGCAATCGGTGATTGCACACCGCATCAGGCGCTCGCACATAAAGCCACCAAAGAGGGAATCAATGCTGCTGAACATCTTGCCGGAAAAACCCCTGAACCAATTGATTACAACAACGTTCCTGGCTGTACGTATTGTTATCCCGAAATTGCTTCTGTTGGTTATACCGAAAAAGCCGCCAAAGAAGCAGGCTTTGAATTAAAGATTGGAAAATTTCCTTTCATAGCAAGCGGAAAAGCAACAGCAGCGGGTGCTACAGAAGGTTTTGTAAAAATAATTTACGATGCAAAATATGGTGAGCTTCTTGGCTGCCACATGATCGGTTATAATGTTACAGAAGTAATCGCTGAAGTAGTTGTTGCAAGGAAGTTAGAAACAACCGCACATGAAATATTAAACGCGATTCATCCGCATCCAACCATCAGCGAAGCTGTGAAAGAAGCTACTGCAGTTGCTTATGGCGAAGCGACTGATATTTAAATAAAATAACAAGAGGATTCTTTTTAAGCTGATTTAATAAGAAAAAATAGCCGTTACGCCGGCTATTTTTTCTTAAAATAATTATCTCAGTAATAGTTTATTTCACCTGGAAAGATACATCCCTGTTTCCCCAAAATAAATTCACTTCACCTTGAGGACTGATCGTAAAAGTCATTTTTTCAAACGGGGTATTTATCTCTTTGTAAGTAGTTTTAATTCTTAGCTGATCATCTGATTCTTTATAGGTAAACGCGCCCCATTGATCCCACGTTTTATTAAAAATTACAGTAACATCTTTCCCATTAAACAGGGAAAACAATCCATATTTTCCTGCCGGTAGATTTTGACCATCAATGGTTACATCTTTATCCGTTTCAAAAACGGTTGCTTCGTTTGCACCCGTTCGCCATACTTTTCCCTCCATCGGCTCCAGGTCTTTTCCAATTGTTCTTCCTTTTATCGAAGGCTGGCTGTAATCAATGATAATGGTGGCGCCACTTGGAATTTTTTGAGTTACTCTTGCGGGCGGGCTGGCTCTTTTGCTTTTATCCTCATTCTTTTTTTGAGCATTTACACAAGTTGCAAATAAGATTAAAAGCGTTGCAAATGAAACAAATTTTTTCATGATAATTTTTTTTATGAAGTGAAAATTTAATGGTGCCTGTTCAAAGATTGTACCTAATTAATTAACAAATTTATTTCTCAAAAACCTGCGAACAGTAAACAAACAAATATTGCGGATTCACATTTATATCGGGTCGGATAATTACTCCAAAACCGGCGCAGCTGCGAGAATTTCTTCGCTTGCATGCTCTTTAAACTTTTCAAAATTGTCGACAAATTTTAGGGCAAGTTCTTTTGCTTTTATATCGTACAATTTTTTGTGGTTCCAGGTATTTTTAGGATTCAAAATTTCTGAGGGAACCCCCGGGCAACTTTTAGGCATGCTCATTCCAAAAACAGGATGAATTTCGTATGCTACCTCGTCTAATTTTCCATCGAGTGCTGCACTGATCATCGCCCTTGTATAAGAAAGTTTGATACGGCTTCCTACTCCATAAGGGCCACCGCTCCAGCCGGTATTGATCATCCACACGTTTACATCGTTTTCCTTTATTTTCTTACCAAACATTTCTGCATATTTTGCCGGATGTAATGGAATGAAAGGTGATGCAAAACACGCACTGAACACAGGTTTTGGTTCATTCACTCCTTCTTCCGTTCCGGCAACTTTAGCTGTATATCCACTGATGAACTGGTACATTGCCTGTCCTGCAGAAAGTTTGCTGATTGGGGGTAAAATTCCATAAGCGTCCGCTGTTAATAAAAAAATATTTTTGGGGATGCCGCCAATGGAAGGGTGAACCGCATTTCTTATAAAACTTAATGGATAGCTTACCCTTGTATTTTCAGTAATTTTTTTGCAGGAAAAATCTATTTTATTTGTTCCTTCTATGAAAGTTACGTTTTCTACCAAAGCGCCGAGCCGGATTGCCTGGAATATTTCTGGTTCATTTTCAGGGCATAAATCGATGGTTTTTGCATAACATCCACCTTCAAAATTAAATACTGACTTTTCATTCCATCCATGTTCGTCGTCGCCGATTAACTTTCGATTCGGGTCGGTGCTGAGCGTGGTTTTTCCCGTTCCGCTCAAACCAAAAAAGATGGCGGTATCGCCGTCTTTTCCAATATTGGCGGAGCAATGCATGCTTAATACATTTTTGTCCTGAGGCAATACAAAATTTAAAATTGAAAAAATACCTTTTTTCATTTCTCCGGTATATGCTGAACCGCCGATGAGAATAATTTTTTTTGTAAAGCTGATAATTCTAAAATTTTTCTGTCTTGTTCCATCTGTTTCAGGATCGGCAAAAAATGTAGGCGCATGAATAATATACCAATCAGGATTAAAGTTTTCTAACTCTTTATTTGTAGGCCGCAAAAACATATTGTAAGCAAATAAATTGCTGGACGGATTTTCGTTAATGTTGCGAATATTCAACCGGTATTTTTGTTCTGCGCAAACGTAAGAATCCCTGATCCATATTTCTTTTTCGCCCAAATGATCTATCATTTTTCTATAAAGAATATCGAAATATTTTTCTTCTATCGGTTGATTGATTTCATTCCAGTTTACAACGTTTGATGTAATTTTATCTTTTACAATGAAGCGGTCTTTCGGGCTTCGCCCGGTAAATTTTCCGGTGTGGATGACCAAAGCTCCCCCTTCACTTAATACTCCTTCATTTCTTTCCACGCATTGTTCGGTTAATTCATCGGGAGGAAGCTGGTAAAAAGTATTTTCAGCAGAAGGTAACCCTAAAGAAAACAGGATGTTTTTTGGTACTTCAAACATTGTTGGTACTGACATACAGACTTTTTTGGTTTAGTCTGCAAAGTTAGTTATTCGGTTTTTCGACGATTTGCAAAACAGGTGATTTTACTGTGTTTGTATCTTGTCCTTCTTCTCTTATAACAGTTCATGTTTAATAAAATTCAGCAATGTTTAAATGAAATGATACGCCTATTCGAATTCATTAAAAACAATAAAAAAATATTTTTGTTGTTGTGTAACTTTTACACTGTTTTTATTTTAGAAATATTAAAGTAATAACGAAGTAGTTTTGCTAAATAGAAATCAGTAATATTTGTTTGTTTACTATATTGCAAGCATTATTTTTTCTAAGTAAATGCTGTCATTAAAAATTGTAAATTCTTTTTCTGACAATTTTAAAAATGCGGCTTCTTTAAATAATAAAAAATAAATTCAATGAAATATTTACCATTAAATCCGGATATTTTTATTCAAAACCGCAAAAGGTTTGTTGATAAAATGGATAAAAATTCAATTGCTATATTCAACAGCAATGATGAACTGCCGTTTAATGGTGATGCACTGCATCCATTTGTTCAAAACTCTGATTTATTCTGGCTTTCGGGAATTGAACAAGAAGACACCATGGTGATTTTATTTCCTGATAACCCCGATGAAAAATACCGGCAAGTTTTGGTTTTGGTTCGGCCGAATGAACTAAAAGAAAAATGGAACGGGCATCAGTTCAGGAAAAATGAAGCGGAACAAATTTCAGGAATGAAAACCATTGTTTGGCTGGATGAACTGGAAGGTTTGTTGCAGCAATGGATTCATTTAGCTGACACCATTTATCTCAATACGAATGAAAATGACCGCAAAGCCAATGAAGTGCCGGTTCGTGATTACCGCTATGCTGCGTATATGCGCAACCGTTATCCTCTGCACAATTATAAACGCAGTGCAAAAATTTTACGCGAATTACGTGCGATAAAAACGCCTTTGGAAATTGAAGTGATGCAAAAAGCGATTGATATTACTGATAACACTTTCAGAAGGCTATTAAAATTTATAAAACCCGGCGTGATGGAATATCAAATAGATGCGGAAATCTGGCATTCGTTTTTGTCACAACGCGCATCGGGAACTGCTTATGGAAGCATCATTGCTAGTGGCGATAATGCGCGCATTCTGCATTATGTAAATAACAATCAGGAATGTAAAGACGGCGATTTGATACTGATGTATTTTGGCGCCAGTTATGGAAATTATTCTGCTTATCTCACGCGAACAGTTCCGTTAAATGGAAAATTTTCCAACAGACAAAAAACTGTTTATAACGCTTGTCTTGATTT
>JBQCFI010000454.1:0-3874 GCA_051959325.1 Ginsengibacter sp.
GTGTGGTTTCCGCTTTTTGATTTGGAACGTGCATGTAAATATTTTTAAAGCAACGAAAGTACAAAGTTATATTCTTGATAGTTAAATAACAAACTAATTTTAAAAATCTGATTCAATAATATTTGTACTATTTGCAACAGAATCTGTGTTATTTTTTATTTAAATTCAGACGGATTTTATTAAATTCGTAAATAAAATTCAATCTCTGCCTGTGTTTCAGGAGTAAGAATAATTTGATTTTTTAACTCTTTTTTTTATGAAAACCCTGCTTTTACCATTGGATTTTACTAAAGCGTCCATAAATGCGGTCAATTTCGCTGCTGAATGGAGCATGAAATATAATTATGAACGGATTATTTTGTTAAGATCTTTTTACACTTCTATGTATGAAAACGTAATAATGGGCGGCGAATTTGCAAACGTGGATGAAGCGTACCTAAACAAAAGCCGAGCCGACGACAAAACGCAACTAAATCATTTATGCAAAGAACTTGAAGAAAAAACGCGCGCAAATATTAAAATACAAACTGCCCTTACTGAGCTACCACTTCTGAGAGGTATTATTCATTTAGTAAAAACAGAGCAACCTGTAATGATATTGCTTGGAATTGATAATGCTAATTACTCAAACGAATCTTTGATTTCAGGAAACGTGATCAGTATTGCTAAGATCAGTCCTGTAAGGGTTTTAATTGTTCCTAAAGATTATAAATATTCCCCTGTTACAAAGGCGCTTGTGCCCTGCAATTTTGATGCAATACACGATCTCAGTAAGTTAAACCGGCTGCGAAACACACCGCAATGGGAACATGTGGAATTAATGGTGCTGAACGTAGATCCAAAAAAAAGATATGAAAATCCTGATCTGAAATTTCTGGAGAAAGAAAAATCATTGCATTCATATTTAAAGGATTTTCATCACCAGATTTATTACGTAAATGATGCTAATGTTATTGACGGAATTTTGTATTTTGAAAAAATAAATGAAGTGCAATTAATTATTGCACTGCCGGGAGAATATAGCTTCTTATATTCCCTTACTCATAAAAATATTTCTGAAGCGATTTACAGAAATGCAAAGCTGCCGGTAATGATTCTGAAATAGAAACTTACAAACAAAAGAAAATAGCAATTCAGCTTTTTTCTTTGTTTATTGAATTGAAATATAAAAACTGAATTGCTAATTGTTGCAATTTGGATTTTGGTAAATCATTTACCAATTCAATTTCAAAACATTATTATCCAAATTCAGATCGGCCATTCTTTTTGTCGGATCAATTTCTGCTTTGATCAATTGATTTAAAGGATGATTAAACTCAACAATGTAGGTCGGATTTGTCCAGTTCCATTCTTCATGAACGAATCTTTTTTCAGAATTTTCTGCGGGTTTGGCTGCAAGCATCATATCCATTGGAATGTAATGCAATTCTTTGGTGCTGTCTTTGAAAGTAAGCTCAAGATCAATAGGCATAGGCATTTGACCGATTCTTCTCAACCGGATCTTTGTAACATTTCCATCTTCCCAAAGACTATCAATGCTGTAATCAATCGTTTTGATTGTATTCAACCAATATTCTTTATACCATCCCAATTGCACTCCACTCACATCCTGTGCTACTTTAAAAAAGTCATTTGGATTCGGATGTTTGAATCTCCAAAGGTTATAATATTCCAGCAAAATTTTATCGCGCACTGAATCGCTTACAATATATCCCAATTGCTCAAGCAACATTTCGCCTTTTGAATAAGCATTTATTTCATAGGCAAAATTGGTGTTATAATGATAAGCGTTTGTTGTCATTGGTTCTGCCAAACCCGATTTCATTAAGAAGTAATATCCGCGATAAGCTCCGGAATGATTCAGTGGAAGTGATTCCGGCTCTTTTAAATCCTTCACTTTCCGGTAATAGGCATACACTTCTCCTTCAGCATAGCTCGCATATCCTTCATCCATCCAAGGATGTTCATTTTCATTGGAGCCGAGCATCATCTGGTACCAACTGTGCATCCATTCATGAAAAACTGTTCCAAGACTTGGCCCTTTAATTAAAGTTGCCATTGGATATTCCATTCCTCCATCGCCGCCCTGGATAAATGAATATTGAGGATAAGCATATTTCCCAAATCGTTTTTCCATGTAAGGCAAAACTGTAACTGCAGCGTCAGCAACGGTTTGCCAGTTTTTTTCCAATGAATCTACTTTTTTATAAATCACATTGATCGTTACGCCATCCACTTGTTTTACTATATGCTTATATGTTGGATCAGCAGCCCAAACGAAGTCATGAACATTATCACCTACAAAATGCCACGTGCGTTTGGAAGAAGAAATATTTTTTAATTCGGTTCCTGGCTTATCATATCCCCAACCAATTTCATTGGCATTTTTCAAAACTCCTGTAGCTCCAATTTTATAAGATTTGTCAATTTTTATGGTGACATCATAATTGCCCCAAACGCCGTAAAACTCACGCGCAACATATTGCGGCGTGTGCCAGCCTTCATAATCATACTCGCATAATTTTGGATACCATTGGCTCATGCTGTAACGAACACCTTCAGCATTATCGCGGCCGCTTCTCCGGATCTGAACAGGAACCTGAGCTTCAAAAACAACATCAAAATCCACTTTATTTTTTGCGGGAATTGGTTTGGTAAGATCCACTTCCAGGATGGTTCCATGAACTTTCATTGGTTGCTCTACACCGTTCATTTTTAAAGATTTTATTTTTTGAAAACCAATTTCTGAAGGAGTTAATTTTGAAATACGATCTCTTACTCTTGAATCCCAATCGGGCCTTCCGTTGATCAATATTTTTCCAAGTTCGCGGCTTCTTACATCCATTTCACTTCCCGGCTGAAAAGCATTCCAGTAAAGATGAAAATATACTTTGGTCAATTGATCCGGAGAATTATTCGTGTACTCTAATCGCTCAGTTCCGTTGATGAGGTTGGTGTTCACATCCACATCCACATTCATTTTATAATTTACTCTTTGCTGCCACCGATCTGGTTGTGCTGAAACAAAAATTAAAAATGTAAAATTAAAAATTAGAAAAAGTGATAGCTTTTTATTCATGATTTTGGTTTAAAAATAAGGTTGTAAACTTCGTGAAAAAAGAGTGGATAAAAAAACGGAAGTAACTTCGAATTAGCAGTAAACCAATAAATAATGGCGATTTCTATTTTCCTTCTTTCCCTCCTACTACAATCACAATTTCTCCTTTGACATTTTTTTGATTAAAATAATCATGTACTTCCTTTAAAGTGCCACGCTTATTTTCTTCAAAAACTTTGGTGAGTTCGCGGCTTACGCAGCTTGGCCTTTCTGCGCCAAAATATTCAATAAAATCTTTTAAAGTCTTTACCAGACGCATGGGGCTTTCATAAAAAACCATTGTACGTTCTTCATCAGCAAGTTTTTTGAGCACAGTTTGTCTTCCTTTTTTTAATGGTAAAAATCCTTCAAAACAAAAAGTATTCATTGGCAATCCACTGTTCACCAAAGCCGGAACAAAGGCAGTTGCGCCCGGAAGACATTCTACTTTGATATCATTTTTGATGCATTCGCGAACCAATAAAAAAGCCGGATCACTAACTCCAGGAGTTCCGGCGTCTGTTATCAATGCCATTGTTTTTCCGGAAGACAATTGGCTGATCAGATGGTCAAGAATTTTATGTTCGTTATGCTGATGATAAGGAGTTGTTGGCTTATCAATCTGGTAATGACGAAGAAGTGTTGAGGAAGTTCTGGTATCTTCTGCAAGAATTAAATCTACCGATTTCAAAACTTCAACAGCACGAAATGTAATATCAGCAAGATTACCTATTGGAGATGGAACGAGATAAAGCATTTTATTTAATGTGCTGATGT
>JBQCFI010000455.1:0-2422 GCA_051959325.1 Ginsengibacter sp.
GAATTGAAGGATTGAAGAACTGGAATTGATTGATTGAAGAACGTTTTTCGTAAAATTATCCATCCTTTTCATCAGAATGGCTATCCAAGTGTTTTTTGTTTTCAGCTAAATTTGAAAAACCCCAACTTATAGTTTCTTTTGACATCGCTTTATTTCAACCATAAATTTGACTCATGTCCAGCTCGCAGATAGTAAAATTTAACAACAACTACATCTTGGGAATTTCCTTTATTTCCGCGTTGGGAGGTTATCTTTTTGGGTTCGATTTCGCGGTTATTTCAGGTGCGTTGCCGTTTCTGCGGCCAGAGTTTCAGCTTACTCCCTGGTGGGAAGGATTTCTTACCGGTTCACTGGCGTTGGGATGCATCGTTGGTTGCCTCTGGGCAGGCAAACTGTCAGACAGGTATGGCCGCAAACCCGGATTATTGCTTTCGGCTTTCATATTTGCCATTTCTTCAGTTGGTATGGCGCTTTCTCACGCACTTTCGGTTTTTATCATCATGCGATTCGCAGCAGGCATTGGCGTGGGAATGGCTTCTATTCTCAGCCCGATGTACATTGCTGAAGTATCTCCACCCAAACTTCGGGGAAGAAATGTCGCCATCAATCAACTGACCATTGTGCTGGGAATTTTAATAACAAACCTGGTAAATTACGGATTGGCTGATAAAGGTGCCGACGCGTGGCGGTGGATGTTTGGGTTTGGCGTTATTCCCTCGGTTTTATTTTTCCTCGGAGTACTACGGCTTCCCGAAAGTCCACGCTGGTTATTGAAGGCAGGAAAGCATGAACAGGCAAAAAAGGTGCTGGATAAAATTGGCAGCGCCGCTTTCGTAGAAAACACCATAAAGGATATCAGGGCTTCTCTCGCAGGTTCCACAAAAGTATCTTACAAAGCGGTTTTTGCGAAAAGTGTGCGGCCGGCCGTAATTATAGGCATTGTGCTGGCTGCCTTTCAGCAATTGTGTGGGATCAATGTCGTTTTCAATTATACCTCAACCATTTTTGAATCAGTGGGAGCTAATCTTGACCGCCAGTTATTTGAAACGGTGGCCATTGGTTTTGTGAATCTCATCTTCACTTTGGTGGCGATGTGGCAGGTAGATAAACTTGGCCGGCGTCCGTTGATGCTTGCCGGCTCATTGGGACTTTCCGTTGTCTACATCGTACTGGCGCTGCTGTTACAGAACCAGGCTGCACCAGGGATGGTTTCTGTTTTTGTATTGCTCGCCATCGCTATGTATGCTACTTCACTGGCGCCGGTTACCTGGGTTCTGATATCTGAAATTTTTCCGAATAAAATCCGCGGATTGGCTTCTTCGGTTGCGGTGGTGTCTTTATGGGCGAGTTACTTTATTTTGGTATTTACCTTTCCGGTTCTTGCCAGCAAACTCGGCACTTACGGGCCATTTTATTTGTATTCTGGCATCTGTCTCCTCGGCTTCTTTTTTGTAAAATCAAGAGTCCGGGAAACAAAAGGTAAAACACTCGAAGAGCTTGAAGTAATCCTGGGACAGTCATAAATTAAAAACATAAAAACCTATTAACTGATTCTTTTAATCCTGTAAGTAGATGGCGACATTCCCATAATTTTGGTAAACATTCTTGAAAAATAATAGGGGTCTTCCATCCCCAGTTTATCTGCAATTTCCTTTATTCTTAAATCCGTAAATAACAAATACTGGCAGGCTTTCTGAACTTTCAGGTGATTAAAATGCTCAATGGGCGAAAATCCTGTTTTCTTTCTGAAAAGAAATGAAAAATGTGATGGAGACAAATGAACACATTCTGCCAACGTTTTTAAAGTCAGCATTTTATCCATATTTTCCTGCATTAAAGCAATAGAACAATTGATCGCGTCATTACTTTGCTTTTTATCAGCAATATTATAATGCTCGTTGAAAATAAAAGAGGTTAAAAAATATTGCAGGCACATATTTACATAGCATAAATTATCACTGCTGTAGCCCATTTCCAGATTGGAATACATGTCTTCAAACAAACGAATCCGGCTCTCCTGATAATGGATGTTTCCTTTCGTTGAAAGACTTTTTTGTAAAAATGTTTCAACGATCTTATTGGTAAAGTCTCCTTTAAAATGCAGCCAATAAATGGTCCAGGGATTTACATCATCGGCACAATATTGATGGACTGTATTCGCGGGAATTATAATAAAATCACCGGTCTCCAAATTGTATTCTTCATCTTTTATCCTGGCCATTCCTTTTCCTTCGATGCAATATATCAGGATGTGCTGGTCAATCCCCTGCATTCTTTCACGATAATGATGTCTCGCTTTTGGATAATAACCAATGTCTGTAATGAATGCGCCGGAAATTAAGGGATTGGTCATACAATATTGTGCAAGTATTTTTCTCGGAAGAACTATCGCCCGCTGTCCGTCAAATCCGTCTTTTTTCTT
>JBQCFI010000456.1:0-8670 GCA_051959325.1 Ginsengibacter sp.
CATAATTAAAAATGCTTCCTTTTTTTTGGGAACCTGAGGCAAAAGTCAACATGCCCATATCAACTTCAATGTCCACAAGCGGCATCCACATGGTAATGGTTTTATCAGTATCGATTGGCCAGTAATATTGATCCTGATGCCATGGAGTAGGGCCGCCACCAGGCTCTTTGAATAGAGCCTGGTCGTGATAAATGCGGACATTTTTTACACCCAACAGATCGGCAGCAACCCGCGCAAGCCTTTTGGATAGGACAAACTTTTTTACATTCTCATCATGCCTCCACAGATTCATTATTTGTAAAAATGCTTTTCCATAGGTATCTCTTTCTTCCATTTTCCTTTTCTCGGTATTGAATTTTAAAGCGGCACTTGAAATGATTGAATGATAAACGGACACTTCCTCCGGAGACAATAATCCACGGGTAATCGTATGCCCGTTTTCTCCGAATTCTTCAATTTGTTGAACTGGAATTTGCCTGGTATCGTTCAAATCAGGCAACAGGTTAGCATGTGTTCCCATATCAAAAAATTTATGGACGAAGTAAATTGAAAATAATATAAGCAAAAAGGGCAATAATGGTTAATTTTTGGTTTATTTTATCCTAGCTTGCACTTTTTCTTCAATGTAACAATAAAATATGCAATGTCAAAGCCAACATTTGAAATTATTACTTCTACAAAAAGAGCTTCATTTGTAATTACCAAATTTGATCGAAGGGGATTTTCAGCTCCTTTTCACTTCCATCCTCAATTAGAATTAACATGCATTACACAAGGAAAAGGAAAACGTTTTGTTGGTAATAATATGTCAGGTTTCGATGAAAATGATCTTGTACTTATGGGCCCCAAACTTCCGCACTGTTGGAAACTTACTCCTTCAGAAAAGCAAAAAGCAGGCTCTATTGTGCTTCAGTTTAATTATGATTTTTTAGGAAATAATTTTTTTAATTTACCGGAAATGGAGGCTGTTAGAAAATTACTGAAAAGAAGTGAAGGGGGAATAGAATTTGGCGGAAAAATAAAAGAATCTATAAGAGCCCGGATGGCAGTGGCTTTGGAAGAAAAGAATCAATTTAGGAAGCTGATGATCATACTGGAGATTTTGAACAGTCTTTCGGTTTCAAAAGAATATGTTCTACTAAATAAACAAAATGCTGCTTCACTGCAAACCGATGTAAACCAACAACGTATTAATAAAGTGTTTGCCTATATCGTAGAAAATTTTCATGATGAAATTTCATTGCAAGAAGCTTCTGAAACAATCGGAATGACCACAAATGCTTTTTGTAAATATTTTAAAAAAATAACGCGAAAAACATTTATGGAAACAGTCATTGACTACCGGATAAATTATGCAACACAACAACTGGTTGAAACTGATAAAAGCATCACCGATGTTTGCTTTGAAAGCGGTTTCAGAGACATGTCCCACTTCTATAAGATGTTTTGTTTGCGTATGGAATTGAGCCCGCTTAATTACAGAAAACAGTTTTTAGGTGAAACGTTTCATGAAGAATAATAAATTGGTCCAGGGATTCAATTCACTATTTTTATTCTTTTTCTCAAAAATAAAAACTGTTTTATTTCTTCTTTTACTGAATTTTATTTAGAAAAAAAATTAATACAACCGGTAATTTTTCACAACTGCCTTTACATTTTATTCGCGCTTCTTCACCTACTTTTGCAGGATGATTGCAATAGATGATATTCTCGTGAGCGACCAGGTTGTTGAGGAACAGTTTGTATGCGACCTGGTGAAATGTAAAGGCGGTTGTTGCGTGGACGGCGATGCCGGTGCTCCACTCGAAAAGCACGAATTAAAAGAATTAAACGAAGTATATAATGTAGTACTGCCTTACCTTTCCGAGGAATGCAGGTTAATTTTAGAAACAGAAGGAAAATACATTTATGACAAGGAATTCGGCTGGGTAACGCCTACAATCAGCAATGGGATGTGTGCTTATGGAATTATGGATAAAAAAGGAATTGTAAAATGTGGTATTGAACAAGCGTATAATGATGGAAGAATATCGTGGAAAAAACCAATCAGTTGTCATCTTTTTCCCATCAGAATAAAAAAAACAAAAAAAGCGGAATTGGTAAATTACGAACCTCGTGAAGATCTTTGCAGTGCCGCTTGCATCCTTGGCAGAAAATTAAAAATGCCGGTTTACCAGTTTTTAAAAGAACCAATTATCCGTAAGTATGGAAAAGATTTTTATGACGCCCTTGCAGCTTCCGCAAGGCATTTGGAAATGAGTAAATAGTTTCATTCAATAAATAATAACCAACTCTTATGAATAAATTTTGCTTTTTATTTGTCTCTCTGTTTTTATTAGCACTTAGTTCTTGTACCGTCAATCGCGCCAAGGTCAATAACGATCTAAAAAAATATTTCGACTCCGCACATGTGGATGGAAGCTTTTCTTTTTTAAATAATCAATTAGCTGATATCACGGTTTATAATATGAAGCTTGATACTCAGCGGCTATCACCTGGCACATCTTTTAAAATTCTCAATACCTTAATTGGTGTGCAAACGGGAAAAATTACCAATGAAAAAACTGCATTTACTGACACTGCTACAAATAAAAGTATCACTTTGAAAGACGCTTTTAATAATTCATCTGTTCCATATTTTCAATCATTGGCTCGTCAGATAGGAAGAGACACCATGAAATTTTGGATTGATTCCATTTCTTATGGAAATAAAAATATAAGTGGCGCTGTAGATTCTTTTTGGCTAAATAATTCTTTGAAAATTTCTCCTGATGAACAATTGGGATTGATGAGTAAAATTTATTTTGATCAATTGCCTCTCCAAAAATATGCGCAGCAAATCGTAGAAAGTTTAATGTTGCAAGAAGACAATACTTTGTATAAATTAAGCTACGCAACCGGTACCGGTGTTGATGAAAAGAATAACGCGTTCGGTTGGACCTTAGGTTGGGTCGAAGAAAACCGCCACGTTTATTTCTTTGTGGCATATATTAAAACTCCTGATAAAAATGTTGATCTGAAAGCAACAGGAGTTCATATTTCGAAGTCAATTTTAAAAGGAATGGGCTTTTTTAAAGGAGAGAAATAAATTATACCGATGTTATATTGTTTAATCGTAAGACACGGATTACTTTGAAAATAAAACCATAAATCAATTCAACGATTAAATTTAATACTTCCTTAATTCTATAATTACTATTTCAGGTTTAATTTAGCCGCTATAAATGCTCCATTTCCAATACATAGAATATTTCATTGCGCTTGCAGCGGTTCCTTTAATGATTTTTTTATATTCCGCTTTGGTAAAATGGAAACAAAAAACTGCAAGAAAAATAGGTGATCCTTCTTTGGTGAAAGAACTGACTTCTGAATATTCTTCGAAAAGGTTTTTGACCAAATTCATTTTATTTGTTTGTGCATTTACACTTTGCGTTTTTGCGGTTGCCGGATTGGTAACTCCAAATGGCAGCCAAAAAATAAAACGTAAAGGAACAGATATGATGATCGCGCTGGATGTAAGCAAAAGTATGTTGGCACAGGATATACAACCGAGCAGGCTGGAGCGTGCAAAGCAGGTAATCTCGAAAATTATTGACAACTCTCCGGATGACCGGATCGGGTTGGTAGTTTTTGCTGGTCGGGCCTATCTGCAAATGCCATTAACCGTAGATCATGAAGCGGCAAAAATGTATTTGGCAGCCGCTTCGCCAGATGATGTTCCAACGCAGGGAACGGTAATTGCAGATGCACTAAGAATGTGTGAAGCAGCTTTTAATCCAAAAGATAAAACGTTTAAATCTGTATTGCTGCTGAGCGACGGTGAAGATCATGATAATGATGCGATAAAAGTTACAAAAGAGCTTGCTAAAGAAGGAATCATGGTAAATACAATCGGTATTGGATCACCCCAAGGCGCGCCAATAATGGATCCTGAAACAGGTCAATATAAAAGAGATGATAAAGGGCAAACAGTAATCTCTAAATTAAATGAAAAAGAATTGAGTGATATTGCTAAGGCCGGAGATGGAATTTATCAATTGTACACCAATACAGATGCGGTGGCCTCAAACATCAAAAATCAATTGGCAAACATCGGAAAAGAAACGACAACAAGTGATAGCTTATACATGTCGTTCAAACAGTATTTTCAATATTTTCTGGGTGCAGCTTTTATTTTATTGCTGATAGAGTTTTTCTTTTCAGAAAAAAGAAAATCAAAATTAAAGAATGCCGTTGCTTTATTTTTTTTCATGGTGTTCAGCGTTTCTTCTTTCGCTCAGAGTCCAAAAGAATCGATTATTAAAGGAAACAAATCTTACAAAGAAAACAACTTTGACGCTGCGGAAAATGAATACCGCGATGCCTTAAAAAAATCTGATACAAATGTTACGGCAAGTTACAATCTGGGCAACGTTCTTTATAGAAAAGATAATACTCAAGAAGCGGTTAAGTCTTATGATAATGCGATTGCAAATAGCAAAAGCAATGCTATAAAGCAGGAAGCATTTTACAACAAAGGAGTGGCATTGCAAAAAGCAAAAAAACTTCCTGAATGTATCACGGCCTATAAAAATGCATTGATACTGAATCCAAATGATGAAGATGCAAGACAGAATCTGCAACGCGCCTTAAAAGAACAGCAACAGCAACAGAAGCAACAACAGCAAAATAAAAATCAGAATAAAAATCAGAACAAAGATCAAAATAAAAATCAAAATCAGAACAAGCAGGATCAGAAAAAAAATAATGAACCGCAGCCACAACCATCTAAATTAACCAAACAGGATGCAGAGGAAAAATTGAAATCCCTTTTGCAAAACGAAAAAGAATTGCAGGATAAATTACATAAAATAAAAGGTGCGCCGGTACCCAATAGTCCGGAGAAGGATTGGTAGAATATTGTGAAAATAGGTAAATGTAAAATGCTGAAAAATTGCAGCAAACGAATAAATAACCTGCTTTTCTATTTAACTATTTAAGCAATTACTGATGTTGTATTTTTGCAAAACAATTATTTCATTAGAATATGGAACTCTATGCTGAATCTTTAACCCAATATAAAAGATTAAAAACGCTCGAAGTAAAAGTGGGCGATCTTTTAATCGGAAATTATCATCCTATCCGGATACAAACAATGACGACTACAGACACGATGGACACGATCGGCACTGTAGAACAAAGTATTCGTTGCATTGAAGCAGGCGCAGAGCTGGTGCGCATTACAGCACCATCAAAAAAAGAAGCGGAAAATTTATTGAACATAAAAAATGAACTCCACAAACGAGGTTATAATACACCATTGGTTGCAGACATTCATTTCACGCCTAACGCTGCCGAAATTGCCGCTAGAATTGTAGAAAAAGTTCGTGTGAATCCCGGCAATTATGTTGACAAAAAAAAATTTGAAACAATTGAATATTCCGATGCAGATTACCAGGAAGAGATTGAAAGAATCAGAAATCGGTTTACTCCTTTGATAAAAATTTGCAAAGAATACGGAACGGCGATGCGCATCGGAACCAATCATGGATCGCTGAGCGATAGGATTATGAGCCGTTATGGAGATACGCCGATTGGGATGGTAGAAAGCGCCATGGAATTTTTGCGCATTGCAGAAAGTGAAAATTATTACAACATTGTGTTGAGCATGAAAAGCAGTAATCCGCAGGTAATGGTGCAGGCTTACAGGCTTTTGATAGAAAACATGCAAAGCGAATTGGGCCATTGTTATCCGTTGCATCTCGGTGTTACAGAGGCAGGTGATGGCGAAGATGGAAGAATCAAGTCGGCAATCGGAATCGGCACTTTGCTGGAAGATGGAATTGGTGATACAATTCGTGTTTCGCTTACGGAAGATTCTGAATTTGAATTGCCGGTTTGTGAAAATATTGTAAAGAGATATGAGCCGTTTTCAGCGGCTGGTGAGGACAGCAACCGAAGCCATGAAAATTCAAATGTTCCTCCCATAAAAAATATTTCAGAACTGAACATAACAGGCACGAATACACGAAAAACTTTTGCTGTTCAAAATGTTGGAGGGAAAAATGTTCCTGTTGTTGTTGCAGATTTTCATAAAAAAAATGAAATCGGTCGTGAGGATTTAAAAGCTATCGGCTACAGGTATAATCCTGTAACTGACAAATGGAATATCAGTGATATGGCCGCCGATTATATTTTTTGCGGAGAAAATAAGGTTGATTTTGCATTGCCCGGAACATTGAAACTGATTTACAATTATGATTCCTGGAAACTAACTTCTGATAAAACAAAATGTTTTCCTCTGTTAAATGAACAACAATTTCTCGATGACTCTTTAGCAAAATCTTCTTCGATCAATTTTGTAATGCTTGATTGTTATTCAAACAATGCAAACCATTTCGATTATGAAAATTTCTTTCAAAAAATAAAAAATGACGCAACAGCTGTATTGTGCTTAAGAACTGAAAACAGAAACGCGATGCAAAGCATTCGTAGAATGTTTTTGGAATTAATGGATAAAGGGATTGCAAATCCGGCTATCATTGTTTGCGACAGCGAAAAACAAACAACGGCTGAAAGTCTCATACACTTCGCGATTGAGACTGGTTCTCTTTTAATTGACGGATTTGGAAATGGTATTTTATTAAGCGATCATTATTTGGATAACGATGAAGTTCCTGATTACCAATTAATAAATTCAATTGCTTTTGGAATTTTGCAGGCCTCAAGGACAAGGATTTCGAAAACCGAATTTATCAGTTGTCCTTCCTGCGGCAGAACTTTATTTGACCTCCAGGAAACAACAGCAAAAGTGAGAGCCGTAACACATCATTTGAAAGGTTTGAAAATCGCGATCATGGGATGCATCGTAAACGGTCCTGGCGAAATGGCGGATGCTGATTTTGGTTACGTAGGAAGCGGCCCGGGAAAAATTACTTTGTACAAAGGTAAAGAAGTGGTGAAACGAAATATTCCTGAAACAATTGCTGTAGAAGAACTGATTACGTTGTTGAAAGAAAATAATGCTTGGGTTGAACCGACCGTTGCTGCTGCTGTTTGATCAGACGTCAGTAAAACAATAAATAACACCAATTTTTATTTTATAGTGAATTAAAAAGTTCACCTAAAATGTCCTGATTTACAGAAATCAGGAGATACATTTTTTAATATCAAATGATTCAATTTTGAAAACAGATTTTCTCGTAATCGGCAGCGGCATCGCAGGACTCACTTATGCATTGAAAGTTGCAAGAGAATGTCCGGACAAAACCATAACGATTCTAACCAAAACCATTTCTGAAGAAACGAATACAAAGTACGCCCAGGGCGGCGTTGCAGGCGTTACTGATTTTGAAAATGACAGTTTTGAAAAACATATTAAAGACACTTTAATTGCAGGCGATGGTTTGTGCAATGCCGAAGTTGTAGAAATTGTAGTGAAAGAAGGCGTAGAAAGAATCCGCGAAATTATTAGCTGGGGAGCAGATTTTGATAAAGATAATTTGGGTGAATATGCATTGGGAAAGGAAGGCGGCCACAGTGAATTTAGAATTCTTCATCACAAGGATGTTACCGGAAAAGAAATAGAAGATACATTGCTCGAAGAAATTGCGAAAAGGCCAAACATTCAATTGATTGACCATTGCTTTGTAGTCGATATCATCACGCAGCATCACCTTGGTTACTTGGTTACAAAATCAACACCTGATATCGAATGTTTTGGTGTTTATGTTTTAAATCTGCATGAAAATAAAATTGATAAGATCATTTCAAAAATTACCTTGCTTGCCACCGGTGGAAATGGACAGGTTTATAGAACTACCACCAATCCTTCCATTGCAACAGGAGACGGTGTGGCAATGGCTTACAGGGCAAAAGGCCGAATTGAAAACATGGAATTCATTCAATTTCATCCAACAGCTTTGTATGAAGCCGGCAAAAGCGGGCAGGCATTTTTAATTACAGAAGCGGTTCGCGGCGATGGAGGAATTTTACGAAATATAAAAGGTGAAGCTTTCATGGAAAAATATGATGAAAGAAAAGACCTGGCGCCAAGAGATATTGTCGCGCGTGCAATTGACAGTGAAATGAAAATTGCCGGAACTGAACATGTTTTTCTTGATTGTACAAAAATGGACCACCAAAAATTTCTGCATCATTTTCCCAATATTTATGAGAAGTGTTTGTCAATTGGAATTGATGTTTCCAAACAATATATTCCGGTTGCTCCGGCGGCACATTACAGTTGCGGAGGAATAAAAGTAGATGAATGGGGTAGAAGCTCGATCTGGAATTTATATGCATGCGGGGAATGCGCCAGTACTGGTTTGCATGGCGCTAACAGGCTTGCAAGCAACTCACTTTTAGAAGCAATGGTATTTGCACACCGTTGTTATGTGGATGCTGTAAAAAGAATAAAAACAGTAGAATTTAATGAAGCAATTCCCGACTGGAATGCAAAAGGAACGAATGCTCCAAAGGAAATGATCCTTATTACGCAAAGCCTTAAAGAATTGCAATTGTTGATGACGGATTATGTGGGAATTGTAAGAACAAATGTAAGGCTTGAAAGAGCGATGAAAAGGCTTGATTTGCTTCATACAGAAACGGAAGAATTTTATAAGACTGCAACGGTTTCGCCGCAACTTTGTGAATTAAGAAACCTGATCACTGTTGGATATTTGATAGTGA
>JBQCFI010000457.1:0-17753 GCA_051959325.1 Ginsengibacter sp.
CATTCTGATCACATCGTCGGATTCCCTGATTTTTGGCTCACAGGCTGGCTGGTATCGCATAGAACAGAACCACTAAAAGTTTTTGGCCCGAAAGGCACCAGGCAAATGACTGATTACTTACAGAAGGCATATCAGTTTGACATTGGCATAAGAGAATCAGATGATAAGGCTTCCCCGGAAGGCAGTAAAATACTAACAACCGATATTAAAGAAGGTACAGTATATGAAAAGGATGGTGTAAAAGTAATTGCGTTTTTAGTTGACCATTATCCGGTAGTTCCAGCCTTTGGCTACAGAATAGAATATGGTGGGCACTCAGTTGTGCTTTCCGGAGATACCCGCTATTCAGAGAATCTGATCAAATTTGCCAAAGGAACAGATTTGCTCGTGCATGAAGTCGCAATTGCATCGGATACATTAAAGAAATCAGATCCGCGGTACAATATACTGGCGCACCATACAACGCCTGAACAAGCAAGTAAGGTGTTTACTGCTGTTAAGCCAAAACTTGCTGTTTATTCTCATATAGTACGGATTTATCAATATCCTGAGGAAGAAATTCTTAAACGGACGAAGGAGAATTACCCAGGTCCTGTAATATTAGGTGAGGACTTAATGAGTTTCTCAGTTGGAGAAAAGGTAACTATTAAAGCCTGGAACGGAAAATGAACCACCGCTTACGTATGGTTTGGCCATCGGCCGGCATGATCGAATAACTATCGCCTGTAGTTCGCTATCAACAGCAGTTCCGGCAAACGGATAAATATCGCTTTTTGTATTTACGTTCGGCTATAGGTTTTCATCCGAACTTTCGGATCGGCTGATTTTCGGCGAGACATTCATTGAATATCAGCCCATGCTTTACCAGCCAGTGAAGTGATGATGACCTAAAATGCTGGAAATCCAATACAAATTTTTTGATGAATAGCGTATTATAAGAATTTAATTAGTTGCGCTGATTAGTGATGGAACCTCAATAATAAATGTCGCCCCTTCTCTTTTTTTCCTCTGATTTTTTTGCTCCTTTCGCCTTGGCTTAGAATAACGTTGTTTTATTCTCCGCAATACATACCTTTCCTGAAAATTATTTCCATTTCATGAAAGTACCAACTATTCAAGATATTAAAATTGTAAAGGAATTTCAGAATGTCCCCGATGAACAATTGCAATGGCTGATAGGCCAGGGTGAAACCGTAGAAATAGAAAAAGATGAATTACTTTTTAATGTAGGTGAACCAGTCGTCATTTCCTATATTGTTTTGAGCGGGAAGATGAGGATTTGTGCAGTACAGTCGGGTAAACAAAAGGAATTGCGCATCCTGGATCCTGGCCAGGTTACCGGTTATCTTCCTTACTCCAGGGCAACTTTCACTCCTGCTTTTTGCGAAGCGATAAAAAAATCATGGGTTTTTAAATGTTCAAAAGAAAAACTTATTGAAGGCTTTGGCACTCATTACGAATTGATTGAAGCGATGGTGCATATGATGCTGAGCCGCGTGCGCGAATTCACTTCCATTCAACAGCAGAATGAGAAAATGTTTGCCCTGGGAAAGCTTTCCGCCGGACTTGCACATGAGCTTAATAATCCTGCTGCTGCAATATCGCGGGCTGCAGCTTTGTTGCAAACACAGGTTAGCAGGTTGCCAGCTTTATTTGAATCTATTGCCAATTTAAGGATTGAGCCGGAAAAAGTAGAGAAAATCAGTAAGTTGATCATGGACAAAATCAATACAGAACCTCCTGCACTGAACATGATGCAAAAAGCAAATCTTGAAGATGAACTTACCGACTGGCTTGATGATAACGATCTGAAAGATACTGACCCTGAAGGATTGGTAGAGCGTGGATTTACTACAGCTGAGCTTGATGTATTTAAAGATTGCTCTACACCGGAGCATCTTCCGGTATTGCTCGAATGGGTAAGCAATTATTTAGTGACCAATAAATTGGCAGAGGACATACGAACTTCTTCTGAACGGATCTCAACGCTTATTGGCGCTGTCAAGAATTTTACCTTCATGGATAAAAATACAGATCGGCAGTTGACAGATATTCATACCGGCATTCGTAATACGCTTACCATGTTAAACTATAAACTGAGGAAAGGAAATATTAATGTGATCGAAAATTATGATGGTTCTTTGCCACCAATAAAAGTGTTTCCCGGCGAACTGAACCAGGTGTGGACAAACATCATTGACAACGCGATCGATGCGATGGAAGTAAACAGTAAGGGAAATCTTACGATAACGACTAATCACGACGACCGGTTTGTGAAAATACTTATTAAAGACGATGGGCCGGGAATTCCGGACGATATAAAACAAAATATCTTTGCTCCGTTTTTTACAACTAAGGAAATGGGCAAAGGCTCCGGTCTCGGGCTTGATGTGGTGAGCCGCATAATGTTACAACACAATGGTGAAGTGAAAGTAAATTCAGCGCCGGGCGCTACAGAATTTGAAATTTGTCTTCCCATATAATGATCGTAAATTTAACGTCAAATGGATCAGTCAATCATATTTGTAATTGATGATGATGTACAGGTGCTTCGCGCCATCACCAGGGATTTAAAAAATAAATACAGGCAGGATTATCGCGTACTGAGCACTTCATCAGCAAAAGAAGCATTGGACAGTTTGCTCGAACTAAAAAACAGGGGCGAATCTGTAGCGATGTTCATCTCCGACCAGCGGATGCCCGAAATGGAAGGCGTTGACTTTTTGGCGCAGGCAATGGAATATTATGATGATGCGAAAAAAGTGTTGCTTACGGCCTATTCTGATACAGACGCCGCCATCAAAGCGATCAATAACGTAAGGCTTGATTATTATCTGACGAAGCCGTGGGATCCGCCTGAGGAAAGATTATACCCTGTTATCAACGACCTGCTGGACGACTGGCAAAATGATTTTCACCCGGATTTTAAAGGCATCAAATTAGCAGGGTACCAGTTTTCACCAAAGAGCCACGAGATCAAAGAATTCTTATCCGGTAATTTAATACCTTATCAATGGCTGGACGCAACCGATGAAGAAGGCAAGCAACTATTGCAACTGAATCATTTTGAAGCAAAGGATTTGCCGGTGATATTCTTTGAAGATGGCACCATGATTTCAAACCCGCGTATCATTGATGTGGCAAAACGCATTGGCTTAAACCCGGACGTAAAAAATCAGATCCTTGATGTGGTCGTAATTGGTGCCGGCCCTGCCGGATTAGCAGCTTCTGTGTATGGCTCGTCTGAAGGATTAAAAACATTATTGATCGAAAGAAGGGCGCCTGGTGGCCAGGCAGGTACCAGTTCACGCATTGAAAATTACCTCGGTTTTCCTTCAGGATTGAGTGGCGCTGATCTTACACGCAGGGCAATTACACAATCAGCAAGATTTGGAACGGATTTTCTTTCACCTCAATCAGTAACAGCCATACAAGTGCAGGATAATTACAAGAAAATCATTTTGGCCGACGACAAAGAAATAATGACCAAAGCGATTGTAATTACTACCGGTGTAGATTACCGCCAGTTAACCACGCCCGGAATCTCACAGTTTAAAGGTGCGGGAATTTATTACGGAGCCGCCAATACAGAAGCTTCCGCCTGCAGAGACAAAGTTGTTTTTATTGTTGGAGGAGGAAATTCTGCAGGGCAGGCAGCTATGTATCTGTCAAAATTTGCTAAACAGGTAAATATTCTTATCAGGAGAGATGACCTGTCATATACGATGTCGTCTTATTTAATAGATCAGATAAAAGGTGTCGCCCATATTTCAGTTTGTAGTTCCCGGGAAGTTATTGAAGCGAAGGGCAATGAAAGATTAGAGCAGCTGACGATTAAAAATATTAAAACAGGGGAAATATACACAGAAGATGCCGCGGCACTGTATATTTTCATCGGTGCAAAGCCTTTTACAGATTGGCTGGACCAGGAAATTATTACCAATGACAAAGGCTTTATTGAAACGGGCAGAGACCTTCAGCACTATGATAATTTTAAAAAGATCTGGAAGCTGGATCGTGATCCTTATTTATTAGAAACAAGCTGCCCCGGAATTTTTGCGGCAGGAGATGTGCGTGCAGGGGCAATGAATCGCGTGGCATCTGCTGTGGGCGAAGGTTCTATGGCCATAAGCTTTGTACATAAATATCTTGCGGAAATATAAAGGAGGCTGATCTTAGCAACGATTTTTTGTAAAATACCGTTACCGTTATCAATAACTTTTATATCAATCTTGTTATGATCTTCTTGTTGTTGCCTAAAACAATTGCTGATAGAAATTAAGATTTCTGTTTTTTTGTTCGTTTACTGCATAGAATGCATTGTTGAAGAGATTCAATAAAACTGTTCCAATGCTGTGGAATGATATTTATTTATGTGTAGTTAATACTTTTAGCTATCGTTGCAACTTCTTTATTGAGTTCTCAGGTAGCAGCAGAATCGCTTACCCGCTTCGTCCACGCCTCAGCATTCAGTGCATCAACTTTGTTTATTACAAGGTTAGCTTTCTGCTACATTTAGTTCTTTGATTAAATGTCAAACCATGTAGAATTCCCATTGAATGCGGTCAGGATCTTTAAAAGCGACATATAATTTTTGTAGTGTGGGATCTGATTTTACACCTGTATTTTCAACATTTGCATCGCTCAGTTCTGTTGCCACACGATTAAGCTCTTCTTCAGATTCGCAGGCAATGGCAATATGATCTGTACCAATGGTAAATGGATCGAATTGCATATTATCTGCGGCTTTTTTAAAAACAATAAATACACTTCCAATAGGAAATGCAAACAACTCATCGTTCTCAAGCGCAACAGAAAAACCCATAACATCACCGTAAAAGTTTTTGGAGGCCCGGAGATCTGAGCAGCGGAGATTAATGTGATGAATGCCGGGCGTTTTTGGATTGATTGCCATAGACTTTGTTTTATAAAATGATTAAATGATTTAAATTTTAATGGGTACCCTATTTTCAGATTTCTTTTTTGCTAACGCAAATTGTTGGATTATTCGAAATAGGATTTCGGTTTTTTTGTTCGTTTACTGCATAGAAAGTGTTGTCGAACGACTTTAGAAGCATACTTATAGTATTCTTTAAGCATTAAAAGATTGCCAACATATAAAGCTGGCAACCCTGAATACGAACAGTTTTACATTTTTACTCTGTTGCCATTTTTGAAAAGTCCCCGAAAATATATTCTCTCACGATTTTTCCATCTGTATTAAATTCGTCAAACATTACCATCGGTACTTTAACCACTTCCCCGGTTTTCTTCGATTTTCCGGACCAGTTCCACCATGATTGTACAACCATGGTATTGTCTTTTTTGTAATGAAGAAAATCAGGATAGCCAAATTGAACCTGTTTGATGTCGTCAAATTTGTCAAAATCGCCCTTCCACATTTTCACGGCATCTGCAATAGGAATAAAATCTTTCAATCCGGACACCCACCATTTCGCGGTATCGGAATAATAATTTTGTATTGTAGTAAAATTGTTGGCGACATAGTCTTTGTTGGCATTATTCACCACATCAATGTATGGATGCTTAATGTAAATGGTGCCATTTTCTTCTTTCTGGCAAAATGCGGTGATTGCCGATAAAAATAAGACCGCTGTGATTAGAATCTTTTTCATTTGTTTTTGATTTGAAATTGTTATTGTGAATTCGGTTTTGAATGCATTATGCCTTCGTATAAGCATGTCAGAAGAGCGTTTCTTAAAAAAAGCATTTCTTCGTTTCTGTTTTAATACTCAAAAGGTGTTCTACATTGAAGAGCTTAAATCTTTGCGCCACTTTACCACAAAAGAGTTAAAAGATTGTTGTGTGGCGTCAAACTTTTTTGACCATGCCTGGTAATCTTCATTAGGGAAAGCCTTTTTGAATAACTTAGACCAATCGTCATTTGGACTTGGTTCAAACGATGCCCATCCATTTGCCAACGGGATTATTACCATAGCCTGGCTTCCTTTTCCAAATATTCTTGATTGCACCAGGAAGTAATCCTTGGAATTATTTTTCTGATACATTTCTTTGATCTTTTTAATTCCTGCATAAAAATCTTTTTCTTTCCCCGGAACGATTCCAATCGAATAAATAGCAGTTAAATCGGTATTTAATGCAGAGAGATCAGAGGGCAGGTAGCTATCATCACTGGTTGCATAGAAATCGCGGGTATCGGACGCAGCATACTTTGCTACATTTTCCCTCCAATCTGTAGAATGCTCCTTTTCATTAGCTGATTTGGTTGTGCTTTCTATATCAGGCCAGGAATATCCATTACGATAAACAAATGCCAATTCGCCCGTTTCATCCCCGGTTAATACTTCATAAACATCAATCGGATCTTTTCCGTTGTGAAAAGTTTGGTTGTGGTGAGCCAATCCTTTTTCAAGATTGTCGCTTTGACCTTGCAGCGGCTGCAGAAAAATGATAATGCTCTTGTCTTTTTTGCCAGGCGTGTTTTGTGCCGGCAGCAGCAGTGGCATGAATAATGATGCCAGTAATAAAACCTTTTTCATTTCTTTTTTATTTTTATTTTGTCCCTACTCGTTTGGCTTTTCGGAAACGCCTCCGCAAAAATGCCTGTGCAGAACAGGCCCGTTTTTTTAAGTGATCCGGCTTCACATTTATTTTCCAGGATTGCAATATTCAACCGGAATGTCGCATTCCAGCGAGATCTTGTTTATAAGTTTTTTTTAAAACACGAAAATGATTATTTGTAAAAGCGCGATGGGTTTTACATGGATTTTAAAACAACCAGTTCATTAAAGGATAATGAATAATGCAAGAGAAAGAAGGTAAGAGAAAAATAATTTTACAAGGATGGATCGAAAGAAAATGAGAGTCTTATTTTTTCTTTAATAAAGATAAACGAATACTATTGTTTATTTCAAAAATATTTTTGGTTATTTGAAAAGTATTTTTTCAAATTTCGAATATAAGCATCATCGGTACATTACCGGAAAAATTAAGTTGTGTCAGATTTTATAATGGTATCTGAATGATGAATGTGGTCCCTTCCCCATCTTTACTTTCCACTTTTATTTCTCCGCCATGCGCTTTAATGATATCATAACTCAGGCTGAGACCCAATCCTGTTCCTTCGCCGGTTGGTTTGGTCGTAAAGAATGGTTGGAAAATCTTATCAAGAATTGTTTGCGGAATACCATTCCCGTTGTCACTAACCGTAATCGCTACATAATTTGCAGATTTTTTTGTAGTCAGCGAAACTGTTGGTTGGTAAGGCGGCGACATTTTTTCAAAAGTTGTTACCTCTTTTTGCAGCTCTTTCTGTTTGTCGTGTACGGCATAAAAGGCATTATTGAACAGATTGAGTAATACTCTTCCAATATCCTGGGAAATGATATTTATTTTACCAATGCTTTCATCAAGATCTGTCTTCATTGTGGCATTGAAGGATTTGTCTTTGGCTCTCAAACCGTGATAACTTAAACGCAGATATTCGTCTGCAAGCGCATTGATATCTGTTGGTTCTTTTTGCCCTGAGCTTGAACGTGAATGCTGCAACATGCCTTTTACAATAGCATCTGCACGTTTTCCATGATAATTGATCTTCCCTGCATTTGCCTTAATATCATTCAATACCTCATCTATGATTTGCGCATCTCTTTCTGCTTCCGGCTTTTGGCATTCAGCCCTCAGTTCTTCAATCAATTCCGCATTTACCTCTGCGAAATTGTTAACGAAGTTTAATGGATTTTGTATCTCATGCGCAATGCCGGCAGTAAGTTCGCCCAATGATGCTAATTTTTCTGATTGAATCAATTGCGCCTGCGCAGCTTTTAATTCGTTTAAAGTGGTATTCAAACTATTGTTTGCTTCAGACAGTGAAATGTTTGATTCATCGAGTTCCTGTCTCGTCAGCAAAAGGTCATCAGTCATTTTATTAAAAGCGCGGCCTAATTCTCCAATTTCATCCTTCCCTGTTTTTTGAATCCGTTGCGTCAGATCGCCCTTTCCCACTTTGTTTGCGGCATTTCTCAAAGCCCTTACCGGCACTAAAATCGTTCTTGCAAGCAGGTATCCAATCAGAATACCGATCAATAAAACGATCCCACTTACAACCAGTGAAGTGATGCGGATCTTTTTTTGGCTTTCTGCAATCTCTTTTGTGGAAAATGCAAGCATGACGGAACCGGACATCACCGAAGTTATAAACGGAGCCCGTTTTACGATCAGCGAGTCTGAAGATACAATGGTTGCTTTCGGATGTTGATTTTCCGGAAATGTTTTAAAGACAGAAAAGTTGACTTTGTAATTGGTGTGACCGGCATTCCAGACGGTGTCATTTTCGAGCATGCTCACAAATTTTAATCTTGGATCATCCTTTACAAATTCCATCGCTGTTTGTACGCCTTGAAAGTTTTGCTCAGTAATCGCAATTCTGACGCCTAAAGCAACCGTATTTGCAAGGTTTTGCACTTCATCACTATAGTTTTTTATTAACAGCTTTCTTTGTTGGACAGGAAAATAATAAAGCGTAAAAAAGGTAAACATTAAAACAATACTGAGAACGGTGAGCCAGATTTTTGTTTTAAGGGTAATGAACATTTTTGTTTTGATTTTTGGGAAGGAATTATTGAATTGTTATGGGCTAGTTAGTCAGCACTTTGCTTTCTCAGGCGCCCGGCATTATCTATAACTTTTTACCTTCCACCTGCACGGTTTTAATTTCATCATTCGCTGCTACCTGGTCTACAATACCGATCGCGCCTGGGTTTTGAGCAACAAAATTTTCCAAGTCAGTTGCTGAATTAAAAAAATTAGGTGCGGAAGCTTTTCCCTGGAATACCAATGCCAGCCAAAATTTATTCAATTCATCTGCGCTCATGCCATAAAGCGTTTCAGAAGTATTTTTTCCTGCAGCAGTATTTGTTTTCATCAATGCGATGGTGATCTTGGTGCCACTGCGCCAGCGTTGTTGTTCGCCCATGAAAATGGATTTCAACTCTGAAAAATTTAAAGTAGAAGGAGCGCCTTTTTGATTGCTGATCACAGTTAATGAGGAAGTTTGTGATGAACCGGAAAAGGCAGAAAAAAGAATTATGGTTACAAAAAAGAATTTTGTAAAGATGAAACGTTTGTATCGTTTGAGTCTTTTCATTTTCATAATTAAAATCCTACTGCAAATTGTGCGGTGATACTATTGGTATTTCCTTCCAATTCTTCATGCTGATGTTGAAATTCTAATTTTACAACAGCAAGATAATTGATCTGGTAGCGCAAGCCGGCGATAACAGAAGTTGTATTGTTTTTAGTAAAATAAATTTCTCCGTTTTGATAGTGAAGATCATCCAAACGGATGTATGGTATTAATTTTTCTGTAACCTTATATCCTGTATAAAGATAGGCGGCAAGGGTGCTTTTAGAACCTGTAGTATCCGTTTTATCAATGCCGAGTGTTCCTTCAGTAAGCAATTCGAATTTATTTCCAAAATAAGCAACTGAACCGGTAAAAAGATTTTGATTCACTTTCCAGCCAATTACTTTGTCCATTACGGTAGCACCTTTCGAAACCGCATCATTATACCAGGACACACCAAGATAAAGATTATCCACTGGTTTAATGTGAGCCGCTACCGTAACTGATTTGCGCTTGTCATTATCCGCAACTGCTGCTGAACCTAGCCCGTTACCAATCACTACGTCATACCCAAACCTGAGGTTTCCAAAATCATGTCCCTGCAAACTGATACCGGTTGTATGAAGGGGGAATATTTCGGCAGCAAATAGTAATGGCCGCCCAATTGTTGGATAAAAAACCCTGCCGTGATGATAGGTGTTGTTCCAATAATTTATCGGTGAGTGTATTTTTCCAAGAATTAGGTTGTTATTGCCCTGGAAATTGTATTTAATGATGAGCCGCTCAATGCTTACAGAAAACTCAGTAGGCGAGGAGGGCGTATATTTAAATACACTTTCTCCGAGGAAAGAGATGCGATCCGTAAGTTCGGATGTGATAAAAAGGTCCTGTTCATCAAAACCAAAAGACGCTTTTCCATTTTGATAAGAAGTAAGAAAATCGGCAAAACCTTTTATCTGCGTATTTTGAGCTGAAGATGAAAAAGAAAAAGAAATGGTGAAGAGGAATAGTAAAAAGAAAATGGCTGTTGTTTTTTTGGATATCATAAGAATTTACTGAAAACAATTTCTGAATATGTTGTAACTGCCGCAATTGCCGCCTAAAATTAGTTAAAGAATTTTTAACAGAATAAAATAATTGCAGCGAACCTATAAACTTCTTGAAAGCGAAAATGGGAATTACCGTTATTTGTCCTTTTGCTGAACGTAATGATTGAAGTGAACCTTCGACTTTGAACCTTTAAACATCAATCTTGAGCCTTACTTTCTAGCAAATCATAGCACTGCATGGCAATTTCCAATTCTTCATCAGTAGGGATGACTAAGATCTTTACAGCAGAAGAAGGAGCATTTATTTCATGAAGCTGGTTTAACCGGGTGTTATTTTTTTCTTCATCCAGTTTGATTCCGAGGTAATCCATATCTGAACAACATAATTCGCGCATCCGGAAATCATTTTCACCTACACCGCCGGTAAAAACAATCGCGTCAAGGCCGTTTAATACCGCTGTATAAGAGCCGATATATTTACGAATCCGGTAAGCATACATTTGGAAAGCAAGCAAGGCCTGCCCATCGCCATTCTCAATTTGCCGGTGAATATCGCGCATATCATTATGTCCTGTCAGTCCGATCATTCCGCTTTTATAATTCAGGAGATCTTTTACTTTTTCTACTTCGTATCCTAAATCATTTACCAGATAAAAGATAACCGATTGATCTATGTCTCCTGCACGGGTTCCCATGATCAATCCATTCATCGGTCCGAAACCCATACTGGTATCTATGGATTTTCCGTTTTGCACCGCTGTCATACTGCAGCCATTGCCAAGATGAATGGTGATGATTTTGCTGCTATCTTTTTTTAAATAATCAAGCGCTTTTTGGCTTACATACTTGTGGCTCGTACCATGAAAGCCGTAAACCCTGATTCTATCCTCGGAATAAAATTTATTAGGAATCGCATAGCGGAAGGCAACCGGGGGAATGGTCTGATGAAAAGCCGTATCAAATACTGCAATCTGAACGGCTTTTGGAAAAAGTTTTTCTGCCACCTCAATACCTGTATAATTCGGTGGATTGTGTAATGGCGCAAGTGCAAACAATTGTTTGATTTTTTCTTTTACTACAGGAGTGATAATTGTTGTTTGAGAAAATGTTTCGCCTCCATGCACCACTCTGTGGCCAACAACATGGATCTCTGCAGGATCGTTGATAACGCCGGTGTCTTTAGCCGTTAACAAAGAAACTACTTGCTCCAGGCCTCCAGCGTGGCTTTCAACTTTCGTTACTTTTGAAGTAATTTGTTCCTCGCCTTTTTTGCCCGTTTTATAAATGATGCGTGCATCTTCCTTGCCGATCCTTTCTACAATACCACTACAAGCCACCCTTTTGGAAGGCATTTCAATAAACTGGTATTTTATAGAACTGCTTCCCGAGTTGATCACAAAAATATTCATGCTAAACTTTTACCTTTCAAAATTAAGATTGCTGGGCTTGTATCGCCGTAATTACTACCGTATTAAAAATATCATCGACCGTGCAGCCACGGCTAAGGTCATTTACCGGTTTGTTCAAACCCTGGAGCATCGGCCCGATCGCCAATGCACCGGTTTCCCGCTGAACAGCTTTATACGTGTTATTGCCCGTATTTAAATCCGGAAAAATCAAAACCGTAGCCTGGCCCGCCACTTTTGATTGAGGTAATTTTTGCAATCCAACCGCGCGGTCAACTGCAGCATCATATTGGATTGGACCTTCGATAGCAAGATCAGGGCGACGCAATTTGACCAGTTCGGTAGCGCGGCGCACTTTTACTACTTCTTCCCCTTGTCCTGAACTTCCGGAAGAATAAGAAAGCATGGCAATTTTAGGATCAATGCCAAACATCCTGCTGCTTTCTGCCGAAGAGATGGCAATTTCTGCCAGTTCTTCCGAAGTAGGTTTTGGAATCACAGCACAATCCCCAAACACGATCACGCGATCCGGAAGGCACATGAAAAATACAGAGGATACAATAGAAACACCTGGCTTTGTTTTTATAAATTGAAGCGCCGGCCGTATCGTGTGTTGTGTAGTATTGATAGAACCTGAAACCATGCCATCCGCGTCTCCTTTATAAACCATCATGGTGCCAAAATAAGCACCGTCTTTCATGAAGTCGGTTGCCATGTCCATATTTACATTTTTACCTTTTCTTAATTCATAAAAAGTAGAAATATATTCGGGCAGCAGCGGAGAATCGGCAGGATTAATGATCTGTGCATTTTTCATATCCAGTTCTAAGTTCAACCGCTTGAGAGATGCTTCGATTTCTTCTTTCTTTCCGAGGATGGTTAATTTTACTACTTCCTGCTTCAGAAGTTTTGCTGCTGCTTCCAAAATTCTGTCGTCGCTACCTTCTGGCAATACAATATGCTTTTTTTCCAGTTTTGCTCTTTTTACCAATTGATATTGGAACATGTGCGGCGTAAGACCTTCGGGTTTTGAAGTAACGATCTTATCCATTAATGCCGCGGTGTCCGTATTTTTCTCAAAAGTATTAATGGCAAGATCGATTTTAAAATGATTATCTGCATAGATTCTTGATCTTACAGAAGCAACATTGTTGACAGTTTCAAAAGTGCCGGTTTGTACAGCCGCAATCGGCACGACTGTTTCCAAACCTTCCACCAGTTTTACAATGGGCTCTTCTGGAGCAAGGCCTCCGGAGAGTATGATGCCTGCCACTTTTGGATAATTTTTAGAAAGATTTGCCTGGATCATCGCAACGATGATATCGCCCCTGTCGCCGGGAGTAACAATCAGTGTATTTTCTTCAAGGTGAGTCAGGCAATTGCTGAGTTGCATGGCACCTACAATAAAATGATTAACCGGGTTGGAAAGATAATTTGGACCAAATAATAACTTGGCGTTTATTGTTTCCACAATTTCTTTCATGGTAGGACTTCGCAGTTCATTAATTGCAGGAATGACAGAACTTAAAACGTTTTTTGGTAAACGCTGCCTGAACATCCCCTGCAATTCTTCTACTTCCGTCGGATCGGTTTTGTTCGCAACGACAGCAAGCAAGGGCACATCATGATTTCTCAGAAACTGTAAAGTGGCCAGTATGTTCCGGGTTATTTCATCAGGACTATATCCTTCAGCTTTTGATACCAGGATCATCGGAATGGAAAGATTTTTGGCAATTTCGACGTTTGAAGCAAATTCAAAAGAAGCGCCATCTCCTTCAAAATCCATTCCGTCAACCAACACAAAATCATAGGCGTCTTCCAGCTTTTTGTACTTATTGATAATCGTATCGATTAAAAAAGAATTATTGTTTTCGCTGCGGTACCGAAGGAATTCATTGTAGGTAAAAGCAAAGCAATCATTATAAGGAGTATCTATTCCAAAATGCTTAAGCATCGTTTGAATATAGGTATCCTGCCGCCTGAGATCATTTTCCCTGATAACCGGCCGGAAGTAAGCGATTTTGCTAATTTTTCCTAATAAGATATTCATCAAACCCAGCGTAACAACCGATTTCCCGCTATTGGATTCTGAAGAAGCTACATAAATGGCTTTAGACATCGACTCTTCATTTGTTATTCATGCAAAAGTCGTAGAAAATTGTTTAAGGACGGCAGGAGTAAAATGAAGATGCTACTGGTAAGGGCTGAATTTGTAAAACGTGTTCCAAAGTCGCAAACGGCAACTACATCCAGCAAAGAAAGAAATAAGCCTGTTTTTTATTTTCCTCGAAAATGATACGCTAGTTTTTAAGCGTTCTTTTATCTACTCCTTCTTTCGTGATCTTTACCGGTAAAATATTTCCATCTTTATCAAAATACATTCTGTCTATACAAACTTCCCTGTGATTACCATTGGTTTCGTTTAACGGGCGGCGATGATAAACAATATACCAATCATCCGTTCCGGGAATATTAATAACTGAGTGATGGCCGGCACCGGTAGCCACCTGCGGATCTTGTTGTAAAATTTTGCCCACTCTTTTAAAAGGCCCAAATGGAGAATCGCCCACAGCATAAGCGACACTGTAATCCGGTCCTGTCCAGCCTCCCTCAGACCACATGAAATAATATTTATGATTGCGGACGAACATAAAAGGCCCTTCCACATATTGATCCGGGGTGATCTCTTTGAAAAGACTGCCGTCGTCGAACGGAACAAACCCTGTAAAATCAGCATTAAGCTTACCTATGTTACAATGCTTCCATCCGCCATAAATGAGATAATACTGTCCGTCGCTGTCTTTAAAAACAGCCGGGTCTATAGGTTGTGCTCCGTTATAAAACTGATTGATCAACGGCTTGCCTAAATAATCTGTAAAAGGGCCGCTGGGATTATCGGAAACGGCAATTCCCATTCCGCCCGGCTGTTTGTCATTCTGAATATCATTTGCGCCAAAAAACAAATAATATTTTCCGCCCTTTTCTGTGACTGTCGGTGCCCAAACTGCATACGCCGCCCATTTTACATTTTTGATATCCAGGATATGCGGATGTTTTTTCCAATGAACCAAATCCACGGAAGAAAAAGCGTCAAGGAAGGTTTGTTTTTTGTAGGATGGATTTATGGTATTGCTTTGTATCTCCTTTTGATAATCTGAAAGCGCAGTTCTCCCTGAGGGTACATCTTTATAGTCGTCGGAATAGGTAGGATATACCCAATACATTTTATTGTAAATGTGCGCTTCCGGATCTGCATACCAACCGGGAAATATAGGATTGCCGGATTTAATCTCTGTTTTCTTTTCCTGTGAAAATGCGCTTACATTGATAAAAAGGAAGAAAATTACCGCTGTGTATTTCAAAACTTTCATGTTTTCTGATACTTTTATTTGCTGCAATATAGTAATAAAAAATGCCAGCATATAGCCAGCATTTTTTATTAAATCATTAAGGTAAAATTTGTGAGATTAATACAAATAAGCCATCGCAATTAAATCATTCGCGTTGAAAGTACGATCGGTTCCATCTGAACAAGCTAACATAAACGAACCTGCATCAGGTTGAGATGGAGTTCCCGGAATAAGAATTGCTCCTACACCAGCTTTTCCTTCATTATATCTTCTGCCTCCACAACTATAAGCACGGTTCATATAATCGGTATGACGGAAGCCAATGCAGTGCCCCATTTCATGCTGAATTACGGAAGTAACATAACCCTGGTCGGGATTAGTTCCGTATGCCTGCACGTTGGTGTTTAGCTGAATTTCATTATATGGATCACCATTCGAGGTTGGAAATCCGGAAGATCCGAGCGTGATATAACCGCCTGATGGTCCCTGGTTAAATCCCACAATATTGATATTCCCGTTGGAAGCCACCCGTTGGAATGTAAGCGTGGTTCCCGGCAAAGCATTGTAACGTGCAATTGCCGCATCTGTAGCATTAGAATAAACAGTTGGGAGATTCGAAACAGAAACTGTAATGGTTCTGGGCAGTCTTGTTACCAGGTTGGTGGTTCGATATTGCTCTTCATTTGCAATCAGCAAGGCAGGTGAGGAAGTTGTTTGCGTAAGGTTTTGATTTGAAAGAATGATATCACCTTCTACCAGATACCCGTTACTCACTTTTTTTACATTGTCTGTACTGAAGCCCTGCGCTGCAATTTGGTTTAGAACAGTTTGAGGTACGTCATTTTGTGGGGCAATGTTTTCGCGCTTACAGGAAATAGCCAGTAAACTAACAGAGAAAATTAACAGAGGGAATTTGCAGATTTTTTTCATTGTGATGTGTTTTAAGGTTGAGTTTAAATTTGTGAACTGTTTGTTAAATGTATTCTTTTTATGTACATCAACAAATGTTTTTTTAATAATTTTTTTTGCACACTTTTGATAAAATTTTAATGATGTTCACACGCGTTTGCTTGATTTTCCTGGCAGTGATCCTGGCGATGAACATCTATGGTCAAAGAGCATCGGATAGCATTTTTTTTAACCGGTATTCAAATCCCGAATTAAAAACGACGACACATTATTCTATTTTAAAAGTTGCACCCAATACACCACGTCAATTTCTCAACAAACTAATTCTCACATCAGAAAGGAGATTATCTGACCATGTTTTTATTATAACAAAAGAAGATCAGCAGGAGTTAAACTTACCGGCAACGTTTGTATTAAAATTACAGGCAGCAAATAATAATTGGAAGTTGTCTCCAACAGCCGAAAAAGCAGCAACGGAAGAAAAAAACGATAAAATGAATTTCCGGTTTGTTGTTCAATTTAAAAACAAGGAGTCGTTACAAAGTTTTTTAAAAACCGGTTCTTCATCTACAGACAAGGAGGCGGTTTTTAAAGCAGATAATGTCCTTTCTTTTACTTCCAATTTTAATTTCATCAAAAAATATTTATTGGATGATCCAAATGTTGCCGCGATTGATATTTCGGCACAAAAACCAAAGGAAGAACTCGCAATCACCGGGTTTGATCTTTCAACAAATGAATTGAATCTGGTTCATGCCAGGTATCCTTCATTTAATGGAGAAGGCGAACATATTTCTATTAAAGAAAATGATTTTGATACCACTGATATAGACCTTAAAGGAAGGATAGATCCTTCGCCGCTCGCTTCAAATGAAATTACCAATCACGCCAATTTTATGGCAACCATTATTGCCGGAGCTGGTAATTCTGTTTATTATGCAAAAGGAGCAGCGCCCGCTGCACATGTTTCTTCTTCTTCCTTTGAATCAGTGTTGCCTGATTCGGATAATTACTATTTGAAAAATAATATCACCATTCAAAATCATTCTTACGGTACTTCTATTGATAATCATTATGGATTGAATGCAGTAGCTTTTGATGAAAGCGCTCACAAAAACGAATCGCTGTTGCATGTTTTTTCTTCCGGAAATTCAGGTCTTGATACAAGCAAAAGCGGGAATTACGCCAATGTTGCCGGGTTTGCGAACATTACCGGTAATTTCAAAATGGCTAAAAATATTTTAGTCGTCGGTGCTGTCGATTCCTTTGGAATTCCTCCACTTCAAAGCAGCGCCGGGCCTGCTTATGATGGACGGATCGTTCCGCAAATCGTGGCTTTTCAGATGAATGGAACTTCGGAATCTGCTGCCCTCGTTTCTGGAACTGTTGCATTGCTGGATCAATATTTCAAATCGAAAAATAACGTTGATTTACCATCCGCTTTAGCCAAAGCAATTTTAATAAACTCTGCTGATGATGTAGGAAATGCGGGACCTGACTTTAAAACCGGCTTTGGAAATATGAATGCGATGAAAGCAATGGATTGTATCAAACAAAATCATTTTTTAAGTGGCACAATAAGTAACGGAATTACCGATTCATTTAATCTTACGATTCCTCAAAATATTTCATTATTAAAAATTACTCGCGCCTGGAATGATACAACTGCTTCTGCCTTTTCACCAAAAGCTTTGATCAATGATCTCGATCTTGCGTTGCTTTCTTCATCTCAGAATACACTTTGGAAACCGTGGGTTTTAAACACTTTTCCAAATGTTGACTCACTCAATAAACCGGCAGTAAGAAACAGGGACAGCCTCAATAACCAGGAGCAAATTACACTCGAAAAACCTGTTGCAGGCGTTTATAAAATTCGTGTAAAAGGTTATAATGTGATTACCCAGTATCAGAAATATTATATCGCTTATAGTAT
>JBQCFI010000458.1:0-5662 GCA_051959325.1 Ginsengibacter sp.
CGTTGCAGGTTTATCCAAAATCAAATGAACAAATTATTCAGCTTGAAAACTTTGTAAATAAATCGGATAAAAATTACCAGGGATTTACAGGAAATGGCTTTGTTGAAATCAGCAAAACTGTCAACACGAAAATTGATTTTAGCATCGATATAAGAGAAAACGGAAATTATATTTTTGATGTAAGATATGCCAACGGAAACGGCCCGATCAACACGGAAAATAAATGCGCTTTCAGAACCTTTTATGTAGATAATCGAAAGTCCGGCACTTTGGTTTTTCCTCAAAGAGGAAAAGATGAATGGAGCAACTGGGGTTGGAGCAATTCGACGAAGTTAAATCTGACAAAGGGTTTGCGTCATTTCTCTATTTCATTTGAAAGTTGGAATGAAAATATGAATGGTGAAATTAACCAGGCAATGCTGGATTGTGTGAGATTGATCCGGTATTAGCGAAACGCAATATTGCTTCTCATTAGTCAGCCAAATCAGGCAAGCATTTCAAATACCCGATACCAGGATTTGCTTGGTGAGAATTTTAATTTTACCTTTTGTTGAATTTACCTTAGCAGATGCTTTAAATTAAAGTCATTAATGGCACATCATAATAGTCATACAGAAAAAGAACTGCTCACACAAGTGTCTGAAGGTGATGAAAAGGCTTTTAGGGATTTGTTCGAAAGTTATTACGAGAAATTATACCATTATGTCTTTGGCTTTATAAAATCAAAACAGGTAAGCGAAGAATTAGTGATGGATGTGTTTTTGAAAATTTGGTTGGGCAGGGATATTATTCCTCAAATTCACAACTTTGATGCCTTTCTTTTCCGGGTCGCGCATAATAAGTCAATTGATTTTTTACGCTCTGTTGCAAGAGATCCGAAGTTTCAGGATCTTTTGTGGGAAAATATTCAGTTGGCAAATAATACAGCTGCCGATTCATCAATTCTTGTGCAGGAATATGAAAACAAATTACGCGAAGCGGTTTCACTTTTGCCTCCGCAAAGAAAGAAAGTGTATCAATTGAGGCGCGAACAGAATATGACCCACGATCAGATTGCGGCACAATTAAATCTTTCAAAGAATACTGTTAATAACCATATTGTTGAAGCACAACGGTTCATCCGCACCTATCTTTCCAAAAACTTTGATATCGCATTCCTGATGGCAATTATGCCGGAAGTAATAAAGTAATAAAAAAATTTCTCACTCCATTAGTTGTGCACTTTCATTTAATCGTCTTTATAGGGTAAACGATTTTGTAATGAAATATTTTTAGTATGCCAGAACTGGATAATCCGAATAACAGACTGAAAGATTTGATAGAAAAATACATAGCCAATACCTGTACAAGAAAAGAATTGGAACAGCTTTTAGTTATGATTGAAAATGAAACAGGCACGGAAGCTATTACTCAGACCTTAAAAGATCGTTGGGAAAGATCAGGACAAAAAAATGCTTTGCGGGAATCAGAATTAGACGTAAAGTTTGCTTTACTGATGCAGGATGCGAGACACGAAGCACCAGTAATATCAATGCTTTCAGCGAAAAAGGAAAGAAGAAAGAATATCCGGTATGCGGCCGCGGCAATTATTATTTGTATGCTTTCTGTATCAGTTTATTTTTTATTTAAGCCACAACCTGCACGGCAAGTCAGCAAAACAGAAAACATTAAAAGTCCTGCAAATGACGTGGCTCCAGGCGGAAATAAAGCGATACTTACTTTGGCGAATGGCACATCTATTATTCTTGACAGCGCTGCGAACGGAACACTAACTACACAAGGGAATTCAAAAATCTTAAAACTAAATGGCATGCTTTCTTATAACACTTTAAAAAATAAATCTTCTGAAGTTCTTTACAATACCATTTCCACACCAAGAGGAGGACAATATGAACTAATGCTTTCTGATGGCTCGAAAGTGTGGCTGAATGCTGCTTCTTCACTTCGTTTCTCTGCAAGTTTTGTTGGCAAGGAAAGAAAAGTAGAACTGTTAGGAGAAGCTTATTTTGAAGTGGCAAAAAATGCTGCAATGCCTTTTAAAGTAAAAGTACATGGGATGGAAGTCGAAGTTTTGGGAACGCATTTCAATATCAATTCTTATGATAATGAATCAATGATTCGCACTACTTTATTAGAAGGAAGTGTAAAAATTGATAAGAACAACAGTTCCAGTTTATTAAAACCAGGGCAACAAGCGCAGATGAACAAAGCTGGTGAAATTAAAATAATCAACAACGTAGATGTGGAAGAAGCTATAGCGTGGAAAGAAGGGAAATTCCAATTCGATAAGGCGGATATACATGACATTATGCGACAGTTGGCAAGATGGTACGATGTGGATGTGGAATATAAAGGAACTGTTTCAAGCCATTTTGGAGGAACGATCTCACGCGATGTCAATCTTTCGCAGGTGCTGAATATGCTGCATTTGACAGGAGAAGTAAACTTTCAGATACAGGATAAAAAAGTGCTGGTGATGCCGTAATAAAGCGTGTCCCTCTCCCTTGGACAGGGATTTAGGTGAGGCAAAATTTCTAAAAAAAGAAACCGGAAGTGGTTGCAACACTTCCGGGAAAAATTTTTAGTTATCAATAATACAATCATTCAGGAATGTTCATTGTTTAACCAAAAAAACAAAGTTATGTTTTTAAAGATTCTCTCTGTTCGATCAAAGCAAAATTTAACCAAAACGCTTTTGATTATGAAACTTACAGCAATTTTAATTTTAATCGCGTGCCTCCAGGTAACGGCAAAAAGCTACTCACAGAAAGTGACGCTTTCGATGCGTGATGCGCCTTTACAAAAAGTATTTAAAGCAATCCAAAAACAGACCGGGTATAACTTTTTATATCCTTATGAACTTTTGGAAAGGGCCGGGAAAGTAGATGTGAAAATACACAACGCATCGCTGCCAGATGCACTGCAACAATGTTTGCAAAAGACAGAGCTCAGTTATTCCATCGTTGATAAAACAATTGTTATCAAGGAGAAAGCAGCAGAAAAATCAATATCGAACCCTGTAGTTTTTTCAGCGATTCCGCTTAAGATAATATCCGGAAAAGTTACCGACCAAAATGGAAAACCACTTCAGGGGGTTTCGGTATTAATAAAGGGAAGTACCCTGGGCACCAACACCAATGTCGGTGGAGAATTTAGTATCGATGTTCCCGATAATTCTTCGAAGGTGTTGGTGTTTTCCTTTGTGGGAATGGAAACACAGGAAGTAAATGTTTCTGGTAAGACAACCATAAACGTTACACTTCATAATAGCAATCAGCAACAGAAGGAGATTGTCGTAGTAGGTTATAGCGAAAAAAGCAAAAGTGCCCTCACAAGCGCTGTTAGCGTGGTTTCGGGTGACAAGCTGCGTGATGTAACATCAAGTAATATTGGAGATATGCTGCAGGGAAAAGTTGCCGGATTGCAGGTGGTTAACAGTTCCGGGGTTCCCGGTGCGGTGCCGGAAATAAGGCTTCGCGGAATTTCATCGGTAAATGCCTCCCAAAGTCCGTTGTTTGTAGTGGATGGGATTATCGGCGGAAACTTTGACCCAAATGATGTCGAAAGTGTAACTGTTTTAAAAGATGCTGGCGCTACGGCCATGTATGGTTCGCAGGCAAATGCCGGAGTTATTATTGTTACTACAAAAAAAGGAAAGCCGGGGAAAACAAGTTACGAAGCAAAAATAACCACCGGTTTTCGTACGCCGGATTTTGGCAAAATGCAAATGATGAACGGAAGTGAATTGTACAATTATCAAAAGCAATTTTACCGCGATTATGTGCCTTCAGATTCCGGAAATTCTTACAAAATTGACATTCTTAAATTCTATAATGAACGGCCGCTGTCCTTGCGGGATCAGAATTATGATTGGCTCACCACCATTTTTAAACCGGCATTTATGCAGAATTATTATTTCTCTATTGCCGGCAGAACGGAGAAAAATGACTATTACATGGGCGTTTCCTATTATGATGAAAAAGGAACTTTTCGCAATACTGATTTTAAACGGTTGAACATGCGGGTGAATTCGACTTACCGTTTTAATTCAAAAATTTCTCTCACCAATAATATTAATCTGAATGTTTCTGAAGGCAAAACCTATGATTACAATGATATTTATTATGCCTTTCTAAATCTTCCATGGGATAATCCTTTTGACAGCAGTGGCAAGGCAAGATATGTAGATGGCAATTCGCCTTTTAAATGGTGGTCCAGAGATAAAATAAATCCGTTGAATACGATTGATAACTCCAATCATCCTTACAAGGGTGCTGATTTGAATTACGATTTGAATCTGAATATTAGTCTTACGCACTGGCTTACATTTTCCAGCAGCAACAGGATTGCGGCTGCATATAATAAGACCACGAATTATTATTCGCCGACAGTTGCGGGTCAATATCATGGAACAGGCTTTTTAGAAGAGCAAAGTATTTTGAACTATGGTTTTATTTCCAATGAACTCTTAAAATTTAATTTAAAAAAAGGAAAGAGCGGTTTCAGTGGTTTGGCGGGATTTGCAGTGCAAGGCAGTAATACAGAAACTTTGGGTGCTTCAGGGAAAGGGCTTCCGCAAGGATTAAATGTGTTGAATGTAGTGAGCAATAATATTTTAGTAAATGGAAATAATGATAAGTCAATGATTCAATCTTTTATTTCCCAATTGAGTTATGATTATGAAAATAAATATTTTTTAACCGGCTCCTACCGCATAGATGGGTCATCCGCTTTTCCTTCTTCAAAACGCTACGCTTCTTTTCCTGCAATCTCTGCGGCATGGCTGGCAAGCAATGAATCATTTTTTAACAGCAAATCTATTGACCTGTTGAAATTTCGTTTGAGCTATGGCGTTACCGGCACGCAGGATATTGGCGCATCCAGGTATTTGGGTTTGTATTCTCTTACAAGTCAATATAATTCACAAGGCGCGGCTACTCCATTGCAATTGGCAAGTCCGAATCTTACGTGGGAAAGTAAATACCAGGCTAACGCGGGGGTTGATTTGAGTTTGTTCAAAAGGATAGATCTCACCGTTGATGTTTATAACAATGTTACCCGGAATTTATTGCTCCAGGTTTCCCAGCCATTGTCTGTTGGCTTTGAACAGCGCTGGGAAAATGTAGGCCAGATTGTAAATAATGGATTGGAACTTAATTTGAACACCATAAATATCCAGGGCAGGAATTTTCAATGGAGTACCGGTTTTAATATCAATTTTAATACAAACAAACTTCGTGGGCTTCCATCAGATATTATCAAAACCGGCTCGTGGGCTATTTCGCAGATTTATAGAAATGGAGGAAATTTATATGAATTCTACATGCCGGTTTGGGCCGGTGTGGATAAGCAAACAGGTGCGCCGCTTTGGGAAAAAGTGACGCTGGATGCGCAGGGAAATCCTACCGGAAAAACAACCACTTCAAAATATGCGGATGCGACTTACCAGGAGGTCGGCTCAGCATTGCCAAAGTTTCAGGGAGGGTTTACTAACCAGTTCACTTACAAAAATGTTTCCCTGAGCGTGAATGCCTATTTCCTTTCAGGGAATAAAGTTTTCAGCAACGATTTGCGTTTTGTAATGAATGATGGCAGCGACCCTTATATGAACCAGGCTGTGCTTCCAAAAGGTTACAGCATCTGGACAAAACCGGGTGATGTG
>JBQCFI010000459.1:0-2019 GCA_051959325.1 Ginsengibacter sp.
AATTACCGTTATGTTGCAAACCCGGTTGGTGATCCATCGGCAATTTATACATTTTCCAGTTGCCGGTTATTTCATTTCCCTCAATGGTAACCGGGCTAATGATTCCTTTGAGGTTGTGAATAATTTCTGCACCATAATTAATTCTACCCATATTTTCTACAAGAATATCCAGTGTTGCGTTGAAAGGAATATCAATATCACACGAATAATTTTTATAGTAGCGGTTCAACTCTCCTACCCTTTTTCCATTTACATAAACAAGTGCGTAATCTCTTAATCCTTTGATTTCTAATTTGCCATTAATTGGTTGTGTAAAATGTTTGCTGTATAAAATGTAGCCATAACCCTGGTTTAAATCTTCAAACGTTTGTGGAGTGTCACTTTCCACCGGCGTAATTTTATTTTTAAAAGTAAAAAGATCAACCGACTTATCTAATTTAATAGAAGGAATTTCTATCACAGGAATCGCAGCAGGAATTGCGGGAATTTTATAAGAAACATTATCCTGGAATAATTTGCGAATCGCCAGGTATTTCGGTGTTGCCCAGCCGGCTTCGCTGATTGGTGCGTCATAATCATAGCTGGTAATATCCGGCTGAATATCATGTGCTTTATCATAATTAGCGCCGCTGGTAAAAGCAAAATTTGTTCCGCCATGAACCATGTAAAAATTAAAAGAAACACCGGCTTTCAGGTATTTTTCTGTTTGCTTAACCACACTTTCTGCCGAAACTTTTTGAAATGGCTCCGCCCAATGATCGAGCCATCCGGGATAAAATTCAGCAACCATATAAGGACCTTTTCCGCCATGATATTCATCGACCACTTTTTTTAGATTATCAATATTGTCTTCTCCGTTTGCTGTGGGCAAAGCGCCTTCAATTGTACCACCTTTAAACAACCAGCTTCCATCAGAAGTAAATAACGGCACATCAAATCCTGCGTCTGTCAATTGTTGTTTGATGGCGGCGCTGTATTTTTTATGTTCTTCCAATGGAATATCTTTTCGCTGAGCCACATAAGAACCAAATTCATTTTCAGCCTGCACCATAATGATCGGGCCGCCATGTGTTATCTGCAAATCTTTCACCTGTGAAGCAAGGTGATTAATATACGTTTTACATGAATCCAAAAACGGTTTGTTATAAGAACGGATCACCAGGTCTTTTTCTTTTTGCAACCACCAGGGATAGCCGCCAAATTCCCACTCAGCGCAGGCGTACGGGCCCGGACGAAGAATCACAAACAATCCGACTTCCTGTGCGGTTTTTACAAACTCAGCAATATTCCGGTTATCTGTTTTCCAATCCCAAACGCCCGGCGCTGTTTCCTGGTAATTCCAGAAAACATAAGTAGCTACGGTATTCAATCCCATTGCTTTTATCATTTGCAAGCGCTGTTTCCAATATGCTTTTGGTACGCGTGCAAAATGCATTTCTCCGGAATGAATTTGAATTGCTTTGCCATCATAAACAAAATTTCCATCCTTTATTTCGAATGTATGTTTTTGTTGCGCAAATGATGCGGTTAGTAAAAAAAGAAAAAACAGTGGCAATAAAAAAAACTTCTTCATGTATTTATTTTTAAGGATAATATTCCTGTTCAAACTTAGTAAAATGAATCGGGAATAAATCAGGCAAACGATTGCGGAGATTGTTTTACCTGCATCAAGCAAAGAAATAATGAAGATTCATGTTTCGTAAACAGTGTTTCAGCCCTTCCACTCCTTAGGACCGAAACGCAGGCGATCGGTTGCGTACGACTAAATCCGCTGCATTTATTATTTTCACTAAACGATTCGTTATTTACAAGATGCTGTCATCTTTTCAAAATAGATTTGCTTTTTATAACTTCAAAAACATCTTCCTTGAAAAAGAACTTCATTTTCCTTCTGTTCATTTTTTTATTTCAAACCGCGTTTTCACAAACAAATAAAAAAAACAATCCCGTTCCCACTCAATCACAGCTTGCGTGGCAGGATATGGAATATTATTTTTTCGCGCATTTTGGCCCAAATAC
>JBQCFI010000460.1:0-11204 GCA_051959325.1 Ginsengibacter sp.
TTTTTCTTCCGATACGTGTTTGCAAAACCGCGAAGGGCAAAGGCCTGCCGTCAACAGCCGGAATGATTTCTCCATCTAAAACAATTCCATCCGGTAACAAATCTTTCAAAATGAAATACTCCGGAAATTTATCCGTCATCAATTCTTCACCTCTGCTCCACACAAATAATTCGTTATTTCTTTTGATCATTTGCCCGCGGATTCCATCCCATTTCCATTCGGCCTGCCACAATTCCGGCTCACCCAGGTTCTCAACAGAATCGTCAATCGCATAAGCAAGATAAAATGGATAAGGCTTTGAAAAGTCAGTAACAGCAACTGTTTCGCTTAACAGATCGTTAAATGAAGTGGTAAGCGGATCCCAATTCCCACTAATCCTGTGTGCAATAATCGAAGGAGAAACGGCCACCACTTTTGCCAACGCGTTCACGATAGTTTTTTGCGAAACACCAACGCGAAAAGCGCCGGTAATCAGTTTATTAAAAACAAATTTTTCTTCAGCGTTCATCTGTTGCCAGCTCTCAACAATAAAATTTTTCTTTACGGTTTCATCTTCTTTTTCGATGCTGATTAGTTTTTGTAGATAATAAGAAAGATTTTGATTTTCGCGTTGAAGCGTTTCGGTTTTTGAAAGCAACAAAGCCAGTGTTTCAGAAAAATCGCCAACCGTATGATGACATTCAGTAAAGAGCCAATCAGGAATTTGCGCAAGTTCTATACACCACCCGCGCATTAGCTTCAAATTCACTGCTCGTCGTGGTCGGCGCCCGCTGAAGAGCGCAATTACCCAAACTTTATCTCCATCGGGGCCGGTTGCAAAATAGTCAACAAGGCTTTGCAATTTGTCGTTTGTTTTTGTGGAAGAACTTAGTTCCGTCACTAACTCTGCAAACAATTGCAAGCCATTATTTTTTTGTATGTCAACAATTTCATTCATACATTTTCAGCTTCTTCATTTTTGATTTCCAACGGCGAATTGGCTTCTTCATCTTCATCACCAAATTGTGTTTTTACTTCTGCAGAGATGGCAATGTTTTTTTCATTGAGATAGCGACTCAAGGCCGATTGAAAGCCATGCGTAACAAAAACTTTTTCAGCGCCTGTTTCCTTGATTGTTGTTATTAATGAATCCCAATCTGCATGATCGCTTAAGGCAAATCCGGCGTCCACATTTCTTCTTCTCGCATTTCCTCTCACCTGCATCCAACCGCTGCAAACGCCGGTGGAATAAGGATAAAATTTTCTCATCCATGATGTTCCTTCGGCACCTGGCGGTGCTATCACAACAGTTTCTTTCAACAATTCTTTTGGAGTTTCAGGAGTGATCCTTACAACAGGATTCAAATCCCAACCGGCATCAATAAAAGTTTGTTGCATATTGTAAATCGCCCCGTGAGCAAAAATCGTTTGCGTAGTTTCTTTAAGCGCCTGTAATACACGCTGCGATTTGCCGAGGCTGTAAGCGATTAAAATACTTGCTTTGCCGTTCTCTTTATTTTTAGTAATCCAGTTGATGATGTCATTATAAATTTCCTGCTGTGGCTTCCATTGAAAAATAGGCAAACCAAAGGTAGATTCCGTAATAAAGGCATGGCATTTAATAGGCTCGAAGTTGCCGCTGATGCCATCGTCCTCTCTTTTATAATCACCGCTTACTACCCAAACATCACCCTGGTATTCGAGCCGAATTTGTGAAGACCCAATGATATGTCCTGCAGGATGAAATGAAATTTTTACGCCATTCATAAAAATCGTTTCGTTCCATTCCACCGTTTGATAATGGTTATTTCCCAATCGCAATTGCAGAATCGGTTTGGCGAATTTATGGCAGAGGTAAAATTGATTTCCAAAACGTGCATGATCGCTGTGGCCGTGAGTGATAAGCGCTCTCTCCACCGGTAGCCATGGATCAATATAAAAATTTCCTGCTTCGCAATAAAGGCCTTTGTCTGTAAAAGAGATGAGGTTGCGCATTTATTAAAATTACAAATTAAGCAGAATTTCGCTGTTAGTTTTTCAAACGAATAGTTCAGAAGTTATCAAATTTTCAAAACTTTATAACCTTTAAAAAAATAGCGGACTGTAACTTAAACAGAGTTCAAACTTCCTGTTTCAGCAGAAGAACAAATAAACCGTTTTCTTATTTTGAGATAGCTTTTAATTTCCGGATCAGATGGACGATTTATAAAGACCGGCTTTTGTATCCCGGATTATACTTTTGCCATCTGGGAAAGAACTACCAAAATTATCGCAATAACCGCCAATATTAATCCGGCTATATTTTTTCTGGAAAGTTTTTCCCTGAAATAAAAAGCGCCAATCAAAGTGCCCACCAGGATTACGCCAAAGTTCATGGTTGCAAAAACTGTGGTTGGGTTTTTTGCAAATGACTGATGCGCCCTTAAATAAAAATAGATGTTCAGGAAATTAAAGAGTCCCAGCAAAAGGCCATAAAAAACAGCACTTTTTTGGATGGACAGTTTCTTTTTAATAAAGGATGCGAGGGTCATTAGTGAAGCAAAAATAAAGCAGCCACAAAAAATATAAAATAGCGCAACGGTATAGGGAATGGCTTTTTGCAAGGCAATCTGCTTAAATAAGACATCAATAATGCCATATCCTAAGAAAACGAATAATAAATAAACGGGGTTCGATCCATTAGACTTTTTCCCTTTATTTAAAATGAAGAAAAGCGCGATAAATCCGGTGATGATTCCAATCCATCTAAACGTGGGAATGACTTCATTAAAGATCCAGTAAGAGCATGCTATGGGTATCACCAGCGAGATGCGCTGCGCAATATCCGTTTTTATGATTCCGGAATGCCAGATCGAAAGCGACAATAAAATAAATACCAGTGGCAGTAAAATAGAAAGGGAGATGGTATATGGATTAAGAGCAGTATTGCTGAAATAAATTTCAGGGCGAAAACAGACATATGTTGCAACAATGGCAAATAAATAATTAATGGTGATCAGGAAAATATTTATTGATGTCTTTGCTTTGATATATTTAAATAAAACACCAACAGATACACTGCAAAGAATACTGATAATTAAATTAATCATCTATTACATAACCTTTTATAAAAGCCACGAATGTAAATTATTATAGAGAATTCAGTGTCTAATGCTTTAGAATGATGAATATCATTTTTATTTCTGTTCCCGGTCAATTTTGTCAGCTACTTCTGAATCTATCTTTATCCAAAAAAAATGAATACCATGTTTGGAAAGCTAAATAACACGCAGATAGAAAAGGTGATTGCTGATAATTTTATTGGAAGATTGGGTTGTCATGCAGATGGAAAAACGTATGTAGTGCCTATTAGCTATGCTTATGACGGGCAATTCATTTATGCGAGAACTTTTGAGGGTTTAAAAATTTCTATGATGAGGAAGAATCCTAAAGTTTGCTTCCAGATTGATCAAATGGAAAATATGGCTAACTGGAAATCAGTGGTTACCTGGGGAATTTTTGAAGAACTAACCAGTGAAAAAGATAGAAATGAAGGTTTAGAAAAATTGGTTTCACGCATGCTTCCAGAAATTGCGAGTGAAACCGTAAAACTTTCTCCTCAATGGCCCTTCCCTACCGATGACTTTTCAAAGATTAAAGGAATTATTTTTCGAATAAAGCTAACTGAAAAAACCGGTAGATTTGAAATGATCGAGTCAAGAGGTTATGTAAAATAAACAGGTATTTTAAAATGAAAATCCGCGTATTTATTCGTTTACTGCGGATGATGTTGTTTGGGTTCACAGCTTATAGTTGTTGCTATCGTTTCTTTGTCTGATAACGTTGCTTTAATGCTTTTTAGCAGAACCAGAGCGCATATAACAGTAATTACATTAAACGCCGGAATGATAAATATTGCCGGGATTACATTATAACCGAGCATTTTCATCGCGACAATCTTTGCCGATAAAGCCGTCATCAGCAATGAGAGAAATACAAAATATACCGGAGCAAATAAATAACCGAGCCGGTTTCTTTTGATAAATAAAGTTCCTGAAATTAAACCGCCCGGTAAAAGAATTCCTAAATCAAGTCCTTGTACAATTAATGTAGTATAATGTTCGACCTGCGGAGGAATAACAGTTCCATCAAACAAAGGCGGCACAACAATGCTCAGCCACAATAAACCGATTACAATTGAATTAAAAATTAAAAAGCCACCAGTTATTTTCGCCGGCACAGATCGTTTAAACGAGTTTTGTAAAGAACCGGAATGGAAGGAAAGAATAACCAAAATAAAACTGTAAAAAGATGAACCCATTAAAATGACGTAAAGCAAAAACATCCCGTTGTACATGCCCATTACGGTATAAAACAAATACGTTACCAAAAAATACCCTAGCGATCCAGCGAGCAGGTATTTACCTTTTAATGAGCCGTTTCGTGCTTTTAAAAATGAAATGATTAATAAAGGAATCCCTAGAAATAAGGTGACGTAATCCTGCGCGATGCCCTGTGGCGCTACTTCAGCAGACATGTCTTTGTATAAACCCTTTCCATAGATCATTACTGTTTTGCCACGAATGGATGTATATTCATAAGGTCCGCGGCCGGCATTTGAAAAAATTCCGGTTACGGTTGCAGCAGTTGCAAAAACTACAATCAGGAAAACGAGAATGCATAAAGGCTTTTTATAAGATTTTGGCATCATAACGGATTTTAGAATTTTCTTTTTTATGAAACATGAGTGCAAGCATCAGCATAAATAACGGTGCGGTAATTCCCCAAGGCAGGCCGATCAAGAGTAATTTATTTGAAAAGACCGGGTAGAAGTAAACCCACGCAATCAGTGGCGTAACAACTGCATGAATTAAAAATGTAATTCTTACCCATTTTTCGAATCCTGTTTTTTCAAACACTGGTACAGCAAACAATGTAGCTAATCCCATAAACATATATCCGATAGCATCAAAATCCCAAAACAGAGAGTGCGGCGTTTGTATGAGAATAGCAATTTGTTCCGAATCTCCTTTAAGCGTCATGGGAATTACAGTTGCCAATTGTACGATGTAGTTTGCCGTGACAAACATTACATACAAACAAGTAAAAATGAGAGCCGCATGGCTCCAGTATTTTTTCCCAGCCCGTGTAGCATAATGTAATGCAAGCATCTCGAGCAAAAAGGGAATGCTTATGCAAAGACTAAAAGTGTATATGGATATTTCGTCCCATGGATATTTAAAAACTTTTAAAATCTGCAAAATTTGCGCGATCAAAAATGCAAGTGTTGCGGCAAAAGCAACAATTCCTGACGAGAATCCAACTTTATAAATAGTCTTGTTCATCCAGGTTTTTTCGCTTTATATTTTTATCGGTAAAAATGAATTCCTTAACAAATAGTTCTACAGTCAAGCCAAATTACCTGGCTGTATATCCACCATCTATAACCAGTTCACTTCCCGTTACAAATTTTGATTCATCTGACACCAGATAAAGAATCCCATAAGCGATATCTAATGGTTCGCCCAGGTGCCCAAGCGGATGAAGCGTCGCCAGGTAATCCATAATACCGGGAGTATCTTTTGCAAAATTTTCAACCATCGGAGTAATGATAAAACCGGGATGAATAGAATTTACCCGGATTTTATTTTTTGCATAAATTATCGCGTCATTTTTTGCCATCAACCTTACAGCACCTTTCGATGCATGGTATGGTGGCGCATCACCGGCACCGATTAATCCATAAATGGAAGATAGATTTACGATACTGCCGCTTCCATTTTTCAACATTTGTTGAACCGCATATTTTGTGCAAAAGAAAACCCCTTTTACATTCACATTCATTAAAGTATCCCATTCCTGTTCGGTCAATTCATGTGTCGGTTTATTCGCTCCGCTGATTCCGGCATTGTTTACCAAAGCATCCAGCTTCCCAAATTCTTTCACCACATCTTCAAATACCTTTTCTGCTTGTTTTTCATTGGTAACATCCAGGTGCCAAAATTTCGCAGTGCCACCCGATTCATTAATTTTCTGAGCAAGTCTCTCTCCTTCTTTATCAAGCACGTCAGTGATAGCAACGTTAGCGCCTTCGTTTGCCAGTAGAATGGAAGTTTCCCTGCCAATTCCTAAAGCGCCGCCGGTTATAACAACGACTTTATTTTCTGCTCTTTTCATTACTTTTATTTTTACTGGTAAAACAAATAATGCTTTTTTACAATAACAAAGCAACTGTGTTTTCCCAAAAAAAAGGATGATTGAAATCATTATCGCTTCTGCTACTGCTCATTTTCGATGCAGATTACAGCATCTAATTTTGTATAATCTGCCTCTTTTTTGTTTAAAATGCTATTATAAAAATGAATCCGCTCATTAGAAAATATAATATTCCCGGTCCACGATATACCAGTTATCCAACAGTTCCTTATTGGGATCATGAAAGTTTTTCCCTGGATCAATGGCAGCAATCATTTGTAAGAAGTTTTGAAGAAAGCAATGATAAGAGCGGGATCAGTTTGTACATCCATTTGCCTTTTTGTGAAAGCCTTTGTACTTTTTGTGCCTGTCATAAAAGAATTACCAAACAGCATTCTGTTGAACGGCCTTACCTTGAAGCAGTTTTAAAAGAATGGCAAATTTATATCGATCTTTTGGGTAACAAACCTGTTATCAGTGAATTGCATTTGGGAGGTGGAACTCCCACTTTTTTCAGTCCAAATAATTTAAAATTTTTGATAGAAGAAATTTTGTCGAAAGCAATTGTGGGTGAGCATCCTGAATTTAGTTTTGAAGGACACCCCAACAACACCACCAGCGAACATCTTGAAGTTTTAAAACAACTGGGTTTTACAAGAGTTAGTTTTGGTGTGCAGGATTATGATGCGAAAGTGCAATCGGCTATCCATCGGATTCAACCATTTGAAAATGTTCAGAACGTAACCCTTTCAGCAAGAAATGCCGGTTATAAAAGTGTCAGCCACGATCTCATTTTTGGCTTGCCTTTTCAAACCTGGGAATCAATGCAGGGAACCATTGAGAAAACAAAATCTCTGATGCCCGACAGGATTGCTTTTTATTCTTATGCTCACGTTCCATGGATTAAAGGAACAGGCCAAAGAGGATTTGATGAACAGGACCTTCCATCGCCTGAACAAAAAAGAGCACTTTATGAAAATGGAAAGGAATTATTATCAAAAATGGGTTATATAGAAATTGGAATGGATCATTTTGCTTTGCCATCAGACGCTTTATATAAATCGATGCAACAGAAAAAGATTCACCGGAATTTTATGGGTTATACTTCTTCTTCAACACAATTAATGATTGGTTTGGGAATGTCGGCTATCAGCGATAGCTGGTATGCATTTGCGCAAAATGAAAAATCTGTTGAAGAATATATTCAGAAAATTGAACAAAGGGTTTTGCCGGTTATCCATGGCCATATTTTAAACCAGGAAGACCTTATCGTACGTCGTCATATTTTAAACATCATGTGCCTGTTAGAAACTTCCTGGGAAGACGAAAAAATGAATTTACCTGAAATGGAGGAAATTGTTTGTCGATTGAATGAGATGAAAAAGGATGGTTTAATCCAGTTGGAAAACAAACGTTTAACAGTAACAGAAACAGGCAGAGCTTTTGTGCGAAATATTGCTATGGCTTTTGATTTGCGGCTGTTGCGAAGCAAACCTGATTCACGTATTTTTTCTATGACTGTTTAATTTCCTGCCTTACTGACCATGCAATCTTATTTCAATCGATTTAAAGCACTTCTCAATTTTTGGAGCATTTCAGGAATTTCTTCTTTTTTACAAGTGCCGACACTAAGCCTGTACCAATCAGAATCTTTTGGGGCACCAAAAGCGTAAAAGGGCACAACTGCCAACTTTGCTTCATTTAAAATATAAGAAGTAACATGTGACTGCGTAGAAAGCAAATTGCCTTTATTTGTTGTTTTACTGACAAGATTCAATTGAATGGTAAGATAAATGGCAGCCTGGGGCGCACAAGCATCTACTGCGTACCCATCAGATCTTAATTTCTGAAATCCTTCATAAATCAATTGCAATCTTTCTGCAAGTTCTTTTTTATAATGATCCAGGTATTCATCAACTGCATCCTTTTGTAATAAATATTTTGCAGTTGCATGTTCTTCTGCCATTGGGCTCCATGCGCCTATATGACTGTTAATGGCTTTCAATTTTGACAAAACATGTTCAGGCCCTAAAGCCCATCCTACACGCACTCCTGTAGCTGCAAATGCCTTGCTTATTCCATCAATGAAAATGGTATAATCTTTCATGCCAGGACGCAGACTTACCGGGTTATAATGGATTGTATCTCCAAAAGTGAGCATCCAGTACATCTGGTCATACATCACATATAATTTTTTTTTGTTCGCTACTGCGCCGGTTATTTTCTTCCAGCACCAGATCACATATTTTCTCCAATTCTTCTTTTTTGAACACCGTTCCTGTTGGATTTAACGGAGAACACAAAGCAATCAATACCGCATCTTTCAAATGTGGTTTTATATCTTCAGCCGTAGGCATGAAATTATTTTCACGTGTTGCCTGGATCACTTCGTGCCGGCCTTCGGTAAAATGAACATAATGATTATTGTTCCAACTCGGAACTGCATAAATTACTTTGTCACCTTTATCTACCAACGCTCTATACAAAGCATAAATAAGAGGACGTCCACCGGCGGCAATCAGGATTTCATTAGTATTAAATTGCAATCCTTCACGTTCTTTTATAAATGTGGAAACAGAATGACGCAAAGCAAGAATTCCATCAGCAGGCGGATAAGTAGTAAATTTATTTCTGTACGCTTCTACAATTTCGTTTTCTAATTTTTTTGGAATAGGAAATATTGAAGAATCAAAATCGCCGATGGTAAAATTGTAAATCTTTTCACCGCTTTTTATTTTTTCTTTTATCTCTCCTCCGAGACGTACGATTTCGCTGCCTATCAGCGTTTCAGCAAGGTTGCTTAATTTTCCGGCTGCCTTTTTTATGTTTGTAAGATTAGTAATAACTAAAAATTTTTAGGTTAAAAAAAAGATTAATTAAATTTTCCTGCCGCTTTTTCAAAATCGGTTTCCTACAAAGTACTTATAATTTTTTTAAAAACGCTTCTATGCCCTCAACAATTTTCGCTGCTGCCTCACTGCGAAACTTAGGATTCAGTATCTTTTTTTCATCTTTCTTATTACTCAGAAAAGCAACTTCTACCAGGCAATTTGGATAATCCGTAGGTCCACTCAAAGAAAAATTAAAACTTCCGACGTTACCAAATTCGTGTAAGCCAAGTTGCAACATCGACTTTAAAATCGCCTCGCTCAATGGTCGAAATCCAATATAACGATAATACGTACTCACCCCACTGGTTGTATCTTTTGATGCAGAATTCAAATGGATGCTGATCAATAAATCCGGATTTTGCTGTTGTAAAAACTGTATTCTTTCAAACATGTTGAGTGTAGTGTCTTTGGTGCGGGTCATCACCACTCTTGCTTTTTTCTTTATCAATTGCTTTTCCAGTTCTTTTGCAATTAACAAAGTATAGTCCTTCTCTTTTATTTTGGAAGTAACGCCTGTTGCGCCCATATTTTCGCCACCGTGACCGGCATCAACGGCGATGGTCAAATGACTTAAATTTAAAATCCGCGGCTGACGTTTCACCCTGATGGTGAGTTTATTATTTTCAGAATAATAGATGCTGTAGCCCCAGTTTTGCGAATGCTTTAATTCAATAATAACGCGCATTACATCGTCTTCCTGCTGCTCGTACCACGCATTTTTTATTTCTTTTGCAGTAGAAAGCTGCGTGATCCAGTTGGTATTGCTTACCGCACCAAAAACGTCGACAACAATCCTCGATGGATGGATTTTCATCTCACTTCTGTAGGGTAATTTTTGATCCAGTGAGATGGTAACATAATCAAAAAGAGAATCTCCATACACATTCCAACTGCTGGTAAGATGTTGCTTCTCTTCTATTGACAACGTTTTGGCTACCTTGTCTTTTTCTATCCACGCGGAGTGTAATTGCGAAAGCTGCACTTTATAATCATTTTTCGAGCTATCCGTTACTTTCAAGACAACATTGCTGTCCAAAAAAGTCATTTTTGCACCGCCAAGGCGGTCTTCGCCTAATCCATATTTTAAAAATGGCAAAGAATCCTTTGTTTTTGCATAAAAAAAATCCGGATTTTTCGTCTGTGCAACCGATAATAGGGATGAAAAGAGGAAAAAAGCAGTTAAATATTTTCTCATAAAAATGAAGATAGAAAAAAATAAGAGAAGGTTTTAAAAATAATCGACAGTATTTAAAATGCAAAATAAAATTTTGAAATATTTGTTGCTTGGCTGGTTGAAAGATTGGTAGTCCCGACAAGAATCGAACTTGTATCTAAAGTTTAGGAAACTTCTATTCTATCCATTGAACTACGGGACCATTTCCTTTTTGAAAGGTCGGCAAAATTAATGGAAATTCTTTAAGTAAAACCGGTTGCCGCTATAAATTGTGCCCTAGGATTTCATGGAATTTTTTTTAAGGAAAATAGATGGGAAATTTGCAAATAAAATAAAATCTATGGCTTTACTTTTTGAACCAATAAAAATCAGGGACATTACGTTAAAAAACAGGATTGTAGTTTCTCCGATGTGCCAGTATTCGAGTGTGGATGGATTTGCAAACGACTGGCATTTGGTGCATTTGGGAACAAGGGCTGTTGGCGGTGCGGCACTGGTTTTCACAGAAGCGACAGCCGTTGCGCCGGAAGGAAGAATTTCACCCGACGACCTCGGAATCTGGAAAGATGAACACATCGCTTTTTTAAAAAAGATCACCACTTTTATAAAAGAACAAGGCGCAGTTCAGGGAATTCAATTGGCCCATGCAGGAAGAAAAGCAAGCCATTTAAGCCCTTGGAAAGGTCGCGTCGCACTGACTGAAAAAGAAGGCGGTTGGCAAACAGTGGCACCAAGCGCGGTTGCTTTTAAAGATGGTGAACCGGCGCCACTTGCCATGACAAAAGATGACATCAAACAATTGCTAAAAGATTTCGGAGATGCTACTAAAAGAGCTGTTGAAGCCGGCTTCGAAGTTTTTGAAATTCATGGAGCACATGGATATTTAGTGAACGAATTTTTATCCCCCGTCAGCAATTTTCGTAACGATGAATATGGCGGTTCTTTTGAAAACCGTATCAGGTTGCTTTTACAAATTATAAAGGAAA
>JBQCFI010000461.1:0-3881 GCA_051959325.1 Ginsengibacter sp.
TTTTTTTGTTGAAGCTTACTGGCGATGTTGTTTTTTTAAATATTTATGCGCAAAAAAGGGGATTCACACTCTATGATTTCTCTATTTCTCCCATTGGAGATGGACTTCTGGCTTTTACTTATTTTAAAATTAAACACGATTCTACTGCAAGAGACGGCCAGGGAAATCCACATGTTTATTCATCACCACTTGATCTTAATTATGTTTTTTCTGCAGGCATTGGCGATAAAGTAAGTCTTCAAAAAATTATTGATGCGGTTAAAAAAACAAGTGCACAATTAGGGAAAGATTCTGTGGTAAATTATGTGATGAATGATAAAATATTTGTGTTGGCCAATACCAATGCTTTTGCAACTCAATATCTGAGCGGAAACAGCAATAATAAATATAATTTTGATGATAAAATTTCCGGACATCCGGTTGCATTTTTCCTGGATATTAATAAGATTCTTTCACAGTTTTCGAATTTAAATGCTGATAAGAATGACAGAAAAGCGATGCTGGACGAGAGTTTGAAGACCTGGGATAATATTATTTCTTCCGGAGGAGAATATAAGGACAACGGGTTTGCCTTTCACACAGAAGTAAATCTGATAAATAAAGACAGCAACAGTCTGAAACAGCTCAATAATTATTTCAATCAAATGTATAATCTGGAAGAAGCGCGCAAAGAACAAAGTACACAAAGGCTTGACTCTTTATTGGTGCCGCCTCCGCATGATACTGTAAATGTGAAATAAAAAATTGTTGATAAAAAACTGGTAATGCAGATACAACTGGGAAAAGTAACGCCGCATTATATCGAAAAAGAAAAAAGAAATGCTTCGCAAATATGGGATCAGAATATTACCATAAATAAGGGTGAACATTTGCACATTGTAGCTCCTTCCGGCAGGGGAAAAACTTCTCTGATCCATTTTATTTATGGATTAAGAAACGATTATTCAGGCGACGTTTATTATGGTAATACAAACATTAAAAATCTTTCTGTAGAAGATCTTTCTTCATTTCGGCAAAATAAGATCAGCATTATTTTTCAAGACCTGAGATTGTTTGAAGATCAAACGGTGCGGGAAAATATTGACATAAAACGAATTCTGGACCCGTATTATCCTCCTGGAAAAATTACTGAAATGACGCAAAGGCTGGGAGTTGAAAATAAATTGAACCAAATGGCAAAAACCTGCAGTTATGGTGAACAACAGCGCGTCGCAATCATTCGTGCATTAATGCAGCCATTTGATTTTTTATTGCTGGATGAGCCGTACAGTCACCTCGATGAAACGAATAGAAAAAAAGCGATGGACTTAATTTATGAAGAATGCGAAAAGCGTGGCGCAGCAATGATCTTCGCTGATTTGAAAGCGTTGGATTTTTTGAAAGGGGAGAAGATCGCTTATTTGTGATAGGTAGAACAGTTAAGAAGTTAAGAGAAATTGTTTAGAAATATTTACGGTAAACACACAAATATTCATGATTCCTATTTTCACCTTTAGAAAGTTAATGCGAATGCACAAATCTAAAAACAAAGTTGAACATTGAACAGGGACAGATGCCTTTATCATATAAAAATATCGAACCTTTTATTGTCTCCGCAAAAAATAATATTTCCAAATGGCTTGGCTATTTTGGTTTGGGAATCGGCGTTTTATTACTGCTGGTTTCCATGCAGATGTTTGTAAATATTCAGCAATTATTATCAGAAAATGCTCCAAGGAAAAGTGGTGGTTATGATTTTATTTCTATTTCCAAAACTATTACCAACGCCAACATGGGAAAGGATAATAGTTTTACAAACGAAGATTTATCAAAGTTAAAAGAACAACCCACCATTGCAGGAGTAGCACCGTTGATCTCCAATAAATTCAGGGTGCGGGCTACAGCCGGCGACATCATTCCTTTTAGCACTGATCTTTTTTTAGAAAGCATTAATAATAATTTTATTGATACCGTTCCACCATCTTTTACCTGGCAACCTGGACAAATCGTAGTGCCAATTATTTTTTCTTCCGATTTTTTGGAGATGTACAATGTATTTGCTCCGGCGCAGGGATTGCCGCAGCTTTCTGCAAAAACTATTTCTTCGGTAAATATTATTTTGGAATGCTCAGGTCCCTATGGTACGCAAAATTTTAAAGGAAATGTTGTTGCTTTAAGCGACCGCATTAACTCACTTTTGGTGCCCCAAACTTTCATGAACTGGAGTAACTTTTATTTCATGCACGACACTACTGTTCACGCTTCGCGGGTTTATATCAAAACAAAAGATGCAAACGATCCGAAGTTGATCAATTATCTGGATCAGCAGGATTATCATTTAAATAAAGACAAAGTAAGATTTAGTCGTATCAAAAGTGTTTTGCAAAATATTGTAAGCGCTTTGGGCGTGTTTGGAATTCTGGTAATCGTACTTGCGTTGATGTTATTTTCATTTTATCTGCAACTGATGATCGCCAAAAGCAAAGACAATTTACGTTTATTGCTTACGTTAGGATACTCGCCAAAATGGCTGGCAAAAAGTGTTGCAAAAACGTGGCTACCGGTTTATTTGTCCATCATTCTTGTTGCCTTGATTCTGACTGAAATACTGCATCTTTTATTTCTGCAATTATCATTTGTAAGTCGTGCTAATTTGCCGTGGCTGCTGCATTGGAGCGTTTGGCTTACCGCGATAGTTTTATTTGCACTTACAATATTTATTAATCTCAAATTGGTAAAGAAAGAGCTGGAAAATATTATGTAGATTTCTTTTAGCAAAAATAAAAAACTCAGTATTTCTTGCTTTGCTGAATGTTGACGCAAGCAATCTTCAACATTGACCTTCCAACATTGAACTTCTTACTCCACTGCAAATTCCATTCGAATAGTAATAGAACCCGTTTTATTCAAACTGGAAGTATTGAACGTGCCGCCATATGTATAATCTTCATCAGTATTTTTTCCGGTGATCTGAAAAACACCGAGTGTTGCTTTTTTTAATTTTCCTAAAGAACTTCCGGCATTTTTTGCAATGATATCCGCTCTTTGTTTTCCATCGGCGCTGGCTTTTGCCAAAAGATCCATTTTGATTTCGGTCAGTTTCGTATAATAAAATAAAGGCGCCTGGGAATTAAATTCGATTCCCTTTTGTATCAATTCCGTCGCTTCTCTTGAAAGTTGATTGATCTTGTCTACATCTTTCGATTCGATTCTTACTGTTTGTGTAAGATTAAATCCTGTAAATTCCTGTCCCACTGAACGGCCGTTTGCATCTGTTGGATAATTGTATTCTTTGTTGATATTTACAGAAGAAAAAACGATTTCATTATCCGCAATTCCTTTTCCGGAAAGGTAAGCCCTGATATTATTTTCATCATTTTTTAAATCTGCATAAGCACTTTTTAAATCCATTGACTTCCTCGAATAAGAACCTTTCCAGACGATCAGATCACTCACAAAATCTTTTTCGGCCGAGCCGGTAACGCTGATACTTTCCTGCGATTTTGCACGCGATTTATAAGCATTTCCCACTATAAATAATCCAATGATAAAGGCAAAGCCAATAATAGAAGCAGTAAGATATCTCATAAATATTTTTTTATGGTTGTAGATAAAGATATGGGTTCTTCTATAATCTGAATTCAGCTTTTACGTTTTTTTATCACTTCAGTTTTTTTGTTTAAAAAGATGCCAAACCTTTCTGCTGCTTCTTTTATTAATTCTTTATCCTTATAATTTTTTTTATCAAAAAGATCAGGTTCAATAACAACTGTATCTTTTTTTATTTGACGTTTCCAAAGTCCTTTTACTTGTCCATTGATAACAATAGTTGGCCAAAAGATCCCATTATTTGAAAATGTTTTACCCTCATGTTTTTGTAAAATTGTTGCACTCCTATCTTT
>JBQCFI010000462.1:0-9219 GCA_051959325.1 Ginsengibacter sp.
AGGACGAAAAACCGTAAACATTATCATGAAGTCAACTTTAAAACGAAACCTGCTATATGGGCTTGGATTATCCCTGATCCTATTGTTCATCAGTTCTTTTGCCTCTTATATCAGTATCAAAAATTTGATTCAAAGTTCTGAAATGGTGCGCCGAAGCAATCGGACCATCGAGACTTTGAACAATGTTTTATCGGTAGTAAAAGATGCAGAAACAGTTCAGCGAGGATTTTTATTAACCGGAGATCCTGTATTTCTTACTCCTTACCATGAAGCAACCGGAAAAACAGGAGCTGTTATCAATTTGTTGTCGTCAGAACTTTCCAATACCGATATTCAACAGAAGAATCTGGCTCAATTACGTCAGGATGTCGAAAACAGAATGCGGCTTTTGGAGCGGAATATTAACCTGAAAAAACTACAAGGGTTTGTTTCTTCTGAGGATTTATTAAGTGGCAAAAAATACATGGACGACCTTCGTGGAGTTATTGCAAATATGGAACATGAAGAACAGCAAATTCTCCAAACCCGCACAGCAAGTCTGAACAGGCTCGCCTCTTACACCCCTTCGCTCATAATTTTTTCTGCGCTTTTAGCAATAGCAATAACGCTGTTTTTTTATCGAAAAGTTTCTTCCGATTTCGATGAAAAAAGTAAACTGCAGGATGAACTGGAAAAGCAAAATGCCGAGACTGAAAACCGTATTACTGCCATTGAAAATGTAGCGTCGCAAATTTCTAACGGAAACTATAAGATCCGTTTGGATAGGATCACAAAAGACAGCCTCGGAAGTCTTGCGGGTTCCTTAAATAACATGGCACAATCGCTGCAGGATTCTTTTAATCTCCTGGAAGAAAAAGAGTGGCTGCAATCATCGGTTGCAGTTGTAAATGATATTATGGTAGGCGAGAAAAGTGTGGAAAACCTCGCTACAGATATTCTGGAACATATTACAGAACTGTCTCAAAGCATGGTAGCCGCCATTTATATTTTGGAGGAAGACAATCAGCTTCACCTGGCAGGAAGCTACGCATTGGCAGAAAATGAAAAGCAAAAAACTTTGCAGATAGGTGAAGGAATTGCCGGCCAGGCGTTTCAGTCCGGGAAACAAATTTTATTACAAAATATCCGTGACAGCCAATCCACGATAAGCTATGCAACCGGAAAGACAAAGCCTCGCAATATAGTAGCGGTGCCGGTTACAAGAGATAAGACTGTAATAGGTGTTATCGAATTAGGTGCAATACATGACTATTCTGCACGGCAACTGGAATTGTTGAAATCTGTTTCAGCCAATATCGGCCTTGCATTTTATGGAGCACAAAACCGCAAGAGGTTACAGGAACTTTTGGAAGAAACACAGGCGCAAACAGAGGAATTACAAATGCAGCATTCTGAACTGGAAAGTATCAATGCCGAACTGGAAGCCCAGACAGAGAAAGTGCAGGCGTCAGAAGAAGAATTACGGGTCCAGCAGGAAGAATTATTGCAAAGCAACCAGGAACTGGAAGAGAGAACCAGTTTACTGGAAGAAAAAAATAAATTGATCCAGCAGCGGAACCATGATATTGAACAAAAATCAAAAGAATTAGCACAAAGTACCAAATACAAATCCGAATTTTTAGCAAATATGTCGCATGAATTGCGCACACCACTCAATTCGATTTTGCTCCTTTCGAGGTTGATGACAGAAAGCAAAGACCTCGACAAACAATATATAGAATATGCAGAAGTGATGCAGACTTCAGGTCAGGGTTTATTGAGTTTGATTGATGAAATTTTGGATCTTTCCAAAATAGAAGCAGGCAAAATGACGTTGGAAATTGCCGATGTTCCGCTGGAAGAAGTGACTTCGGATATGGAGGGTTTATTTGCTCCGGTCGCAAAAGAAAAAAATCTCCAACTCAAAATAAATATTGAATTAAATACTTCTGAAATATTGCATACAGATAAAATGCGTTTGCAACAAATTTTGAAAAATCTTCTTTCCAATGCAATCAAATTTACTTCACAAGGCCACGTATCATTGGACGTTTCAAATGACACAAGCGGGAAAAAAATATTTTTTAAAGTAACTGATACCGGCATTGGAATTCCAAAAGACAAACAAGGCCAAATATTTGAGGCTTTTCAGCAGGCAGACGGATCTACAAGGCGTAAATACGGTGGAACCGGTTTAGGATTATCCATCAGCCGCGAACTGGCGAGATTATTAGGAGGAGAAATAGAGTTAAGCAGTACTGAAGGCATTGGAAGTGAATTTATTTTAAGTTTACCGGTTGATATAAACAAGGCTGCAGAATTAATAGTCAAGCTACAGGAAGAAAAATCTGTTTATCCTGTTGAAGAACCGGCAGAGCAACAAAAAAGGTTCATTGTTGATCACATTCCTCACGCAATTGACGATGATCGTAATAACATTTTTTCGGGTGACAAAGTAATTTTAATCATCGAAGATGATACATCTTTTGCAAAAATTCTTTTAGATTTTTCGCGGAAAAAAAATTACAAAGGCATCGTTGCTGTGCGCGGAGATGTGGGAATAGAAATGGCCGAACATTTTAAACCGCTTGCAATTATTTTAGACATTCAATTGCCGGTAATGGATGGTTGGCAGGTAATGGAAGCGTTGAAGTCAAATCCGGAAACAAAGCCAATTCCGGTTCATATTATGTCGTCTCTGAAATTCAAACAGGAGAGTTTGTTGAAAGGCGCGGTAGATTTTATCAATAAACCTTTTGCATTGGAACAAATGCAGGAAATCTTTAAAAAGCTGGAAAATGCATTGAGCCGCTCTCCTAAAAAAGTGTTGATTGTAGAAGAAAACAAGCAACATGCAAAAGCGCTGAGTTATTTTTTGAGCGCCAATAATATTAATACACAGATCGCGACAAATGTAACAGAAAGTATTGACGCACTTCAAAAGCATGAAATAGATTGTGTGATACTTGACATGGGCGTGCCTGATAAAAATGCCTATCAAACCCTCGATACCATTAAACAAAATGAGGGTTTGGAAAATCTTCCCATCATTGTTTTTACCGGAAAGAATCTTTCTAAAGGAGAAGAGAACCGGATAAAAAAATATGCAGATTCTATCGTGGTGAAAACCGCTTATTCTTACCAACGCATTTTAGATGAAGCCGGTTTGTTTTTGCATTTGGTAGAAGAAAAAAATAAACAAAATCAACAAAAGATTTCCGGATTTGAAGGCTTAAGTGAACTTCGGAATATTTTAAAAGGCAAAACAGTTATGATTGCGGATGATGATGTCCGGAATATTTTTTCACTCACCAAAGCGTTGGAACTGCACGGGATGAAAGTACTTGCAGCGATTGACGGAAAAGAGGCTTTAAAAACTTTAGAGCAAAATCCCGAGGTGGATGTGGTGCTGATGGATATGATGATGCCGGAAATGGATGGCTACGAAACCATCCGCGAGATCAGGGCAAGGAATGAATATAAAAACGTTCCCATTTTGGCTGTTACTGCAAAAGCCATGATGGGCGATCGTGAAAAATGCATTGCAGTCGGCGCGTCAGATTATATCTCAAAACCCGTCGATATAGATCAATTGATTTCTTTATTAAGAGTTTGGCTGTACGATAAAATATAATCCCTCTATTTATGAACAGTAAGAAGGAAATTCTCATTATTGATGATGACAGCAAAAATATTTTTGCGCTTTCTGCAGTTTTAAAATCAAAAAAATATCCTTGTGTTTCTGCAATGAGTGCCGATCAGGGATTTAAAATTTTATCTGCCAATAAAAATATTGGCGTGGTTTTGATGGATATGATGATGCCGGAGATGGATGGATACGAAGCCATTGGCAAAATGAAAAGCGATGAAGAATTAAAGAATATTCCGGTAATAGCAGTGACAGCGCAGGCAATGGTGGGCGATAGGGAAAAATGCCTGAAAGCAGGCGCGAATGGTTACATTTCAAAGCCGGTAAATGTGGATGAGTTACTACGGTTGTTAAACAAATTAATTCAATGAATTTGGATTCAACAGAAAAAAGTGATGAGCAGATTGAGATACTTCTTTCCGATGCATTGGAAATATATGGATATGATTTTACAGGATATTCGCGTGCTTCATTGAAGAGAAGGATCATGCGGCTTTATGTTTTGGATCAATTTGTGAGTTTTGCTGAATTCAGATACAAACTTCGCACGGAGCCGGGTTATTTCAAACGTTTCCTCGAGCAGATCACAATCAACGTAACAGAGATGTTTCGTGATCCGGAGTTTTATAAGATTTTGCGAAAAGAAGTTTTGCCCAAACTGGGAACTTATCCGTTTATCCGCATCTGGGTTGCGGGATGCAGTACGGGGGAAGAAGCTTATTCGATTTCTATTCTTTTGAAAGAATTAAATTTTCTGAAAAAATCGCTTATTTACGCCACGGATATTAACAGCAGTGTTTTAGAAAAAGCGGCACAGGCCATGATTCCATTGAGTAAAATGAAACAATATTCAGAAAATTATATTGCCTCGGGTGGAAGCGAAAACTTTTCTGATTATTATGCTGCAAATTATTCCCTTGCAAGGCTGAATGATGATGTAAAAGCAAAAATTGTTTTTTCAACACACAACCTGGTTTCGGAAAATTCTTTTAACGAATTTCAACTAATATTGTGCAGGAACGTCATTATTTATTTTGACCGGCAGTTGCAAACAAAAGTGTTTGAATTGTTTGACAACAGCCTCGAAAAGTTTGGCTATCTCGCATTAGGAAGTAAGGAAACGCTTGACTTTTCACCAATTTCGAAGAAGTATAAAAGATTGGATTCTGCAAAAATCTGGCGAAAAATCAGTTAAATGAAACATTGTGAAGCATTTATTATTGGCGGATCCGCAGGCAGCCTTGATGTACTTTTGAAAGTATTGCCGTCGCTGGATTTATTGCTTGGTTTCCCGATCATAATTGTGTTGCATCGTAAACCCGGGACGGATAATATATTGACCAGCCTTTTATCTTCGAAAACTGGAGTGCCTGTAAAAGAGGTGGAGGAAAAAGAAACAATTAATCCATCAACAATCTATATTGCACCTTCAGATTATCATTTACTCATCGAAAACAATAAAACATTTTCTTTGGATGCATCCGAAAAAGTAAATTTTTCACGACCTTCAATTGATGTCATTTTTCAAAGTGCGGCTGAAGTTTATCGCGGCAATCTGGTTTGCCTGTTGTTGTCGGGATCTAATAATGATGGCATTGAAGGATTGAAAAAAGTAAAAGAGAACGGCGGCAGGGCAATCATCCAAAACCCTTTGTCGGCGGCTGTTTCATATATGCCGGAGCAGGCGGCGATGCATGTAAATATTGATGAAGTCTTGGAAATAGAAGATATTGCAGATTATATAAATCAATTGTGAAAATGAGAAAAAGTATCAAAATGAAAAAAGGCAAAAAGGTTTTTATTTTTGACGACAACGAGGAGCTTTTAGAATTATGCACCATTATTTTAGAAGATATCGGTTGCGAAATAAAAACCTCTGTAACATCAAACAATATTGAGCAACAGGTAAAGGATTTTTCTCCTGACATGATTTTTATGGACAATTGGCTTCCGGATATCAGCGGTATCGAGGCGACCAAAATATTGAAAAGGAATAAAGATTTACAAAAGATCCCTGTAATTTATTTCTCTGCTAATAATAATATCGGCGCCCTTGCCAAAGAAGCCGGCGCAGATGATTTTCTGGCAAAGCCATTTGATGTCGCTGCTTTTGAAAAGATTGTGAAGAAGTATGCAGAGCCTTGCGATTAGTAGGTGGCAGAAGAATAAATAGGGCTTTTTTGCATATGGTTTCCAGAGAAAAGGTATCACTTCTTTGTAAAAGAAACCACAAATTCATCTTATTTGTTCATTTGCTGTCTGTTTGAATTTTTAAAATATCAAAACCAATGTCCCTGCAATAATCAATAAAGCGCCCATTGCAGTTTTGAAAGTAAGCGGCTCACCGAGGAATATCACTGCAAGAATGATCGCAATCGCCACGCTCATCTTATCCACCGGCGCCACCTGCGACACTTTTCCCAATTGCAATGCTTTAAAGTAAAATATCCAGGAAAGGCCCGTTGCTACTCCTGAGAGAAAAAGAAAAATAATATTTTGTTTGGTAAGTGAATGGATTGTGTATGCGCCGCCCCTTATGAATGCAATGCCCCAGGCGATGACGAGAATGACAACTGTTCTGATCGCTGTTGCCAGGTCTGTATCTACTCCTTTAATGCCAACTTTTGCGAAGATTGCTGTCAGTGCTGCAAACAAAGCGGCCAGTAAAGCATATATCCACCACATAAAAGTTCATTTTTAAATTTGATAATGATAATCGTTTTTGATATAAAAATAGATCCGGCTCATGCCATACGCCAAAAATATGCTTAATAAAAATGGAACAACCTCATCAGAAGGATAATGAACTCCCAGGTACAACCTGCTATAAGCAACGAAACAGGCCCACGGAAAAAGCAAATAAGGAAGCCATTTTATTTCTTTTCTTGTTGTAAAAAATAAATAAAAACTAACGGAGAAAACATTGAACGTATGTGCAGAAACAAAGCCATATTCGCCACCTCTGTAGCCATTTACATAATGAAGCAGATCTTCCAAACCAGGCGTATGGCTTGGCCTCGGCCTCATTACCAGAGGCCTGATAACGGACGAAGAAAGCTGATCGCTGAGTAATATTAAGGGAAGAATTAAAATCAGCAACCACCAGCTTTGTTTTTTAAACGTTACAATTAGTACAATAATGATCAACGCGTATAAAGGAAACCATCCCGTGATGCTGCTCGCAAACCACATGACTGAATCCCAGAAAGAACTGTGATGACCGTTGATAAAAAGCAATATATCGCGGTCAATTTGTTCCAGCCAGTTTATTATTTTCACGGATGGTTATTTTATTAAAAAGTTTTTGAGAAGCAAAAGCGACTATAAAACTGATCACTACCGAACCCAATACATCGCTTGGATAATGAACACCTAGCGCCATTCTCGAATAAGCAACCAATATCGCCCATATCCAGATGACGGTGAGTAACCAGGTTGGTCGCGGAAACAACAAACACATCGAAAGCGCTACCACCACTACATCTCCGGTGTGTCCGGAGGGAAAGGAAGGGCTTCCGGCGCCCGTTAATTTTTCAATATGTTGATCTACTTCAAAGGGGCGCGGCCTGTTCACCGTATATTTCAAAATATTGATAATAATCGCATTAACAGAATATGCAAATGCAACCTGGTATTTTCTGAATTTTAAAAAACTGGTTTTTTGCATAAATCCATAAATAATAACGATGATTGCAATAACAGCCGCCGTTACGCCGGCCGTATCTGTCAGAAACCTGAAAAAATTATCCAGGCAGGGAATTCTGTTATGATTGATCCATTCGAGCAAATGCCGGTCATAATCGTACAAGGTCATTTTTTAAGTATAATTTTTTTGCAAAGAAAGAGAAAGAATCTAAAGAAAAGCTGAATTCTCTGGATGAGATACCTTTCCGGAAAAGTTCACCTCTGGGAGAAAAGAGATATTGTTTTGTTTTTAGAGAGCGTTATTATAAGATCCGGTTTTTTGTTAAATTTATGTAGTTTTAAATTAGTACCTCAGCACATTAACAACTTCAACAAATTTATATGACAACTTCCCGTCGCACATTTATTAAAAACAGCAGCCTCGCTCTTGCAGGCGTTTCCATGCTTCCGTCAATTTTAAAAGAAGAAAAGACTTCTGTTATTGTCGGTATTCAATTGTATACCGTACGAGACGACATGCGGAAAGATCCGGCAGGTACTTTAAAAAAACTTGCCGCCATGGGATATAAATATGTAGAACATGCCGGTTATCATGATGGAAAATTTTATGGATACTCTATCCCGGAATTTAAAAAGCTACTAAAGCAAAATAATTTGAAAATGGAAAGCGGTCATAGCCCGCTTACTGCCAAAGACTGGAACAAAACGACCAATGATTTTACTGACGAATGGAAGCAAACGATAACTGATGCAGCCGCAGTAGGAATGAAATACCTGATCAGTCCGGGAGTAGACGAAAGTCTCTGCAAAACGAAAGACGATTTCATGCACTATATGGACATGTTTAATAAAACCGGAGCACTGTGTAAAAAGGCTGGAATTCATTTTGCCTTTCACAATGAAAGTTATGAATTCAACCACAGCCTTGGTGGCACTGCTTTGTACGATCTCATTTTACAGACCGTGGATAAAAATGTTGTTGACCAGCAAATGGATATTGGTAATATGTGGGAGCCAGGCGGCAGACCTTTGCATTACTTAAAAAAATATCCGCGAAGGTTTTTGCTGATGCACGTAAAGAATGAATTGAAGAGAGAAACCGCTGGCGCAAATGGAAATCTATATGAAAATACCCTCCTTTCAAAGGGTGTGATTCCGGTAAAAGAAGTGATAGATTATGCCCGAAAAACCGGTACAAAATATTTTATCATCGAACAAGAAGAATACCAGGACAAAACGCCGCTTGAATGCGCCGAGCTTGATTTAAAGGCCATGAAAGGGTGGGGGTTCTAATGCTTTGTTTGTACTTTTTAATAGTGTAAGGTTTGTATAAACCGGTAAAAAACCGAACGTTTCACAACCAACAAACAAACTTTTAAGCTGAATTCTTAATTCTTATTTTACAGAATTAAGGCAAGGTTATTTTGCCTGATGAATAAAAGAATTTTTTCCGACGCTCCCGCATTTCTATAAACATAATTTTTTGCAGCAGCACCCCTGGATGATAATTCTTCTTCATCATTTAATAACCGATTCACCACTTTTTCCAGCTCAATGGCATTCTCTATACTGATAGCGCCGGTGGAATCAATCATTTCTTCTGCTTCAAAGTTTTTGTCATATTCAGGCCCAAAAATAACTGGTTTACCATAAACCGCAGCTTCCAGGATGTTATGCAGCCCGTCATCCCCAAAGCCGCCACCAACATAGGTTATGGATGCATAATGATACAGCCGCGAAAGCATTCCGATGTTATCAATAACGAGACAATTAGTTTCGACCTCGTCAGTAGTGTGTTGTTTTTTGACCGTTGCCTGTAGTCCTTTTTCGAGCCACTCGGAATAATAGATGCCTCCAAATTCCTTCTTGACTTCGGCCAGATTTTCTTCATCAATTTCATGAGGCGCAATGATGAATTTTATTTCTGGATAGTTTCTTACAAAATG
>JBQCFI010000463.1:0-2036 GCA_051959325.1 Ginsengibacter sp.
ATTTAAAGTTTGGAAAAACGGACTTTATATGTTTTCTCAATTAATTTTTAAACCGGTTGATACTGCTACTTTTTCAAAATATCCGGTTGTGGGTGCACCGGCATCTACCAATATTCGTGGCGCTGATTATCCGCAAATACTCGCTGATCACCGGGTAATATTTAAAACAAAAGCGCCTGATGCGCAAAAGGTTCAGGTTGACCTTGGTAAAAAATATGATATGGTGAAAGATGCCGAAGGCTATTGGAATGTTACCACCGATTCCATCAGCGAAGGCTTTCATTATTATTCTTTAATAATCGATGGCGTGGCCGTTGCAGACCCTGCCAGCGAAACATTTTATGGAATGGGAAGGATGCCGAGCGGAATTGAGATTCCGTTTATGGGGGGCCGTTATTATGCGCTTGGAAACGTGCCGCATGGCGACATCCGCATCAAAAATTACTTTTCAAGGGTTACCAATTCATGGCGGCAAATGTATATCTACACACCGCCGAATTACGATTCATCTTCTGATACGAAATACCCGGTTCTATACATTTTGCATGGCGGCGGTGAAGATGAAACCGGCTGGGCAAGACAGGGCAAAGCCAATTTGATTCTGGATAATCTTATTGCAGAGAAGAAAGCGAAGCCAATGCTGATAGTGATGCCTGATGCAAACATTGGTGGCGGCCGCTTCAATGCCGGTGGAATTGAAAACGGAATGAAGCTATTTGAAAAAGAAATGAAGCAAGCCGTTATTCCTTTTGTCGAAAAAAATTATCGTGTAAAGACAGACGCCGCCAGTCGTGCACTCGCCGGTCTATCAATGGGCGGTCTCCATACGCTTTACACAGGCATTTACAATACGGATGTGTTTTCTTATCTCGGGGTATTTAGCTCCGGCTGGATTGTGCCCATGATGGATAAAAGCGCAGAAGCGCAATATACTTTTTTGAAAGAAAATGCTGATAAAATAAACAGCAACCTCAAAGAATTGTGGATCTCCGAAGGCGGTCCGGAAGACATTGCTTACAAGAACGGAAAAATCATGTTGGGCAAATTGGATGAGTTGAAAATAAAATACACGTACTACGAATATCCCGGCGGGCATACGTGGCCGGTGTGGAGAAACGATTTGTACAATTTTGCGTCTTTGCTTTTTAAGTAAAAATCGAAACTGTGGCGGCGAACGGCAGTTGTACATTAAAATTATAAATTAAACAATGAAAAAACTGACGATTTATCTTATTGGAATATGTTTTTTGCCATTGGCTGTTCAGGCGCAGCGCATTGTAAATCTTTATCCCGGCAATATTCCTAACTCAAAAAAAACGGAGCTAAAAAATGTTCCTGAAAATCCTTCAGAAGGTTTGGTACGGCGGGTTATTACGCCAACATTGCAAATGTTTTTGCCGGATAAAGATCAGGCGAGTGGTACAGCAATAGTGATTTGTCCGGGTGGCGGTTACAGTGTAATTGTGTATGGCGGTGAAGGCGTAATGACGGCAAAAGAGTTTGTAAAAAAAGGTGTTGCTGCGTTTGTGTTGCAATACCGTTTGCCCAACGATTCTTTCCAGGTAAATAAAACCATTGCTCCTTTGCAGGATGCGCAGGAGGCAATTAAAATGGTACGTGACAGTGCAGCCGCCTGGGGCATTAACGTGGATAAAGTCGGCATTATGGGTTTTTCTGCAGGTGGCCATGTGGCTTCTACAGAGGCAACGCATTTTAATAAACCGCTTATAGAAAATAAAAGCAACACGGGCCTGCGCCCCGATTTTCAAATTTTGGTGTATCCCGTCATCAGTATGCAGGATAGCCTTGCACACATGGGTTCCCGCACACAATTATTGGGGAACAATCCTACGAATGAAACTATTAATCTTTATTCAAATGAATTGCAGGTGGATAAAAATACGCCTCCTGCTTATATCACAGTTGCTGCGGATGATAAAGTGGTAGATGTAGACAACAGCATTACTTATTTTGAAAAACTAAGGCATAACAAAGTGCCTGTTGAAATGCATATTTATCAAAGGGGCGACCATGGT
>JBQCFI010000464.1:0-10045 GCA_051959325.1 Ginsengibacter sp.
TGGATCTTAGGTTCCAGCATTCCTTCCATTGCGCTCTTCACTTCATCAATTGCGTCGTAAATGATAGAATACGTTTTTATTTCCACCCCTTCGTGTTCAGCAATTCTGGATGCCTGCAATGACGGACGCACATTAAATCCGATAATAACAGCATCAGAAGCGGTCGCCAGCATTACGTCAGTTTCTGTAATTTGTCCTACGCCCTGGTGAACCACACTTACTGCAATTTCTTCAGTACTTAGTTTCTGCAAAGAGTCGCTTAATGCTTCTACAGAACCATCCACATCAGCACGGATAAGCAGGTTCAGTTGTTTGAAATTGCCCAATGCCAGCCTGCGGCCAATTTCATCAAGGGTGATATGCTTTTTAGCGCGGATACCTTGTTCACGAAGGATTTGAGCTCTTCTGTTGGCGGTATCTTTAGCTTCTGATTCGTCTTCAAAAACTTTAAAAGTTTCGCCTGCCTGCGGCGCACCGTTCAATCCCAATATCAAAACCGGTGTTGATGGAGGAGCTACATTTACGCGTTGATTGCGTTCATTAAACATCGCCTTAATGCGTCCATAATGTTGCCCCGAAACCAATAGATCGCCTTGCCTTAACGTTCCATTTTGCACTAGAATCGTAGCTACATATCCACGTCCTTTATCCAGCGATGCTTCGATTACTGTACCGCTGGCTGCTTTTGCAGGATTTGCCTTTAGCTCCAGCAAGTCTGATTCCAACAAAACTTTATCCAACAGTTCATCAACATTTAGTCCTTGCTTGGCACTGATCTCCTGGCTTTGGAAATTTCCACCCCAATCTTCGACAAGAATATTCATGCCAGCTAGCTGTTCTTTTATTTTTTCAGGATTTGCACCTTCTTTATCTATTTTATTTAAGGCAAATACCATCGGCACATTCGCGGCCTGCGCATGTGAAATCGCTTCTTTTGTTTGCGGCATCACTGCATCATCTGCGGCAATTACAATTACGGCAATATCAGTAACTTTTGCCCCTCTTGCTCGCATGGCGGTAAAAGCTTCGTGCCCCGGAGTGTCCAGAAACGTAATCGGACGGCCGTTTTTTAATGTAACCTCATAGGCACCAATATGCTGGGTGATCCCACCCGCTTCCCCGGCAATTACATTTGCATGCCGTATATAATCGAGTAGGGATGTTTTACCATGATCTACGTGCCCCATGATGGTAACGATCGGAGAACGCGGAATCAGATCTTCTTCACTATCTTCTTCCTCTTCTTCTTCCATATCCTGCTGATCATCAATATCTATAAACTCCACTTCATAATTGAATTCGCTTGCCACAAGTTCTATCACATCTGCTTCAAGACGCTGATTGATAGAAACCATGATTCCGAGGCTCATACACTTACTGATCACATCCGCAAAACTTACATCCATTAAATTGGCAAACTCACTTACAGAAATAAATTCGGTTACGAGCAATTTATTATCTGCTACTTCTTCTCCTACGTTTTCCGCTGCTTCTTCTCTCTTTTGTTTGCGGTATTTAGCCTTCAGACTTTTTCCTCTTCCGCCGGTACCGGCAAGTTTCGCCTGTGTTTCTCTAATCTTATCCTGGATTTCTTTCTGATCAATTTCCTTTTCTTCCCGGCGCGTTTGAGGAGCGTTCCGGTTAAATCTTCCCCCAGCCTGCCCGGGTGCAGGAGCACGATTTGGTCCGCCATGAGGCCTGGGTCCATTGATATGAGGCTGATGATTTCCCTGTTGGTTCCCCGGCTGGTGATTTCCAGATGGTTTCTTCTCTACAATAATGCGTTTGCGTTTACGCCTTTCATCCGCCGGTTTTGGCCTTGTGTCGTTATTCACGGGTAACACAATTTTGCCCATGATCTTCGGGCCTTCTAATTTTACTGCCTTAATATTGGTAATCACAACCGGAGCTTCTTTTTCTGGTTGGGCAATGGGACCTTGCGGAGCAACAGGTTGAACTTCCTCAGGCTTTTCAGCAGGAGTTTCTTTATTAATTACGCCTTTTACTTTGCCCTTTTGTTCTTTATTTTTTGAATCCTTTTTTGGTCTTACAGAAGAATCAATCGCACTCAGATCTATTTTGTCTATTATTTTCAAACCCTCTACTTCCGGCGCTTCAATCTTAGTGACTTCTGGTTTTACAGGCTCTTCGGCAGGCGCAGGTTCTACTTTAGGTTCTTCTTTTTCTTCTTTGATTTCTGCAACTACCGGAATTTCCTGCGGCGGAATTTCCGCTACCTTTTCTGCAATAATTTCTTCAACTATTTCTTCAGGTTTTTGTTCTTCTACCGGTTTCTCTTCTTTTACTACCGGTTTTACAGTTTCCTTTTTGGTAAAAGAAAGATCCTGTTCATCCTTTCTTTTCTTATTATCCGCAGGAGTATTTTTGGGCAAATCAATTTGCTCTGCCTTTTGTTTGGCTACCTTATCGGGCTGAAACTCTACTTGCAGCACACGGTACATCTCTTCCGTTAGCTTTGTACTCGGCTTCAGATCATCACTGCTAAAATTTTTTGATACCAAAAAGTCTATTAAGGTATTGGTTCCTATATTGAACTCTTTGGCCGCAGCCATCAATCGTGGTGTATTTATTTCTGCCATTAAACTTTCCCTACCTCTATTTATAGGAGGTAATTTTTATTATTTTTTATTTATAGTAAACAAACAAATAAGGCATTTTTTATTCAACACCTTTATTCATTTGTAAATTCTTCATTCAGAATCTTCTTTATTTCCGCAATCGTTTCTTTTTCAAGATCGGTTCTGCGTTCCAGTTCTTCATTAGACAAGTCTAACACGCTTTTCGCTGTATCACAACCAATCTTTTTTAATTCATCTATTACCCACGTCTCCAATTCGTCTGTAAATTCGTCCAGATCCACATCATATTCTTCTACTTCTCCTTCGTTATCGCGGAAGACGTCGATCTCAAGGCCGGTAAGTTCACAAGCCAATTTGATATTAACGCCCCTGCGGCCGATAGCCAGCGAAACCTGGTCGGGTTTTAAATATACGCTCGCGTGTTTTGCTTCCAAATCCACTTCCATGCTGGTTATTTTTGCAGGAGTAAGCGAACGTTGAATAAGCAATTGAATGTTATTTGTCCAATTGATTACGTCTATATTTTCATTTTTTAATTCACGTACAATGCCATGAATCCTGCTTCCTTTCATACCCACACAAGCGCCTACCGGATCAATACGATCATCAAAACTTTCTACAGCTACTTTTGCTCTTTCTCCCGGATCCCGTACAATTTTCTTGATTACAATGAGGCCGTCAAAAATTTCAGGCACTTCAATTTCCAATAATTTTGCCAGAAACGAATTATCAGTTCTTGAAACAATAATTACTGCCTGGTTATTTTTTAATTCTACTTTTTTTACAACCGCTCTTACTGTTTCTCCTTTCTTAAAATAATCTGATGGAATCTGTTCTGATTTTGGAAGCAGCATTTCGTTCCCTTCTTCATCCAGCAATAAAATTTCTTTTTTCCAAACCTGGTATACTTCTCCACTGATGATATCCCCAACGCGGTCTTCGTATTTTTTGATGAGAATGTTTTTCTTCAGATCATTGATACGGCTTGCTAAAGTTTGTTTGCCTGCAAGAATCGCCCTTCTTCCAAATTCTTTTTGAATATCCACTTCTTCATACAATTCTTCACCTACCTGGTAGTCCGGTTCGATTTTTATTGCGTCTTTATATTCTATTTCGGTAAGCGTATTATACAGATCGTCGTCATCAACGATGGTGCGCCTTCTGAAAATTTCAAGGTCACCCTTCTGGTCATTTACAATTACGTCAAAATTTTCATCTGAACCGTATTTTTTCCGGATCAATGTTTTAAAAACGTCTTCCATTACCTTCATTAAGGTAGGCCTGTCAATGTTTTCAGCGTCTTTGAATTCCTGGAAGGATTCTATTAAATTAATACTTGCCATACGGTGATTTTAAAAAGTTATCAGCACGGTTGTGTGCTTTATCTGATTAAATAATATTGTTGTTGTTTTTGTTGTCATTTTATTTCCTTTACCTGTTTTTTGTTCAATAATAATTTGTTCTTCATTTGCGTCAAGCAGTTTCCCGTCTAACTTTTGACCATCCGTCAATACCACTTCTAGCGTTCTGCCAATATTCTTTTTGTATTGCCTTAATGATACCAGGGGTCTATCTACTCCGAATGAAGAAACTTCCAATGAAAAGTTGTTTTCTCCAAAAAGCTGTGTTTCTTCAATAAATTTATAAAGAGCTTTGTTAACAGCGGTACAGTTTTCTATGGTAACACCTTTATCGCCATCCAGCAAAACGGTGATTTTATTTCCCGGAGCACTTTTTACTTCTATCAGAAATAAGCCATCCGTTTTTGTGATAAAGTGTTTTACAAATTCTTCAATCTTCTCAGTTTCTGTAATCATTATTCTGTGTTCTGTTTTAGAAATAGAAGAAGGGAACGCTTCCGTTCCCTTTCACTAATCTTTTACGAATGCAAAGATAAGCTAAACACTAATTACAGTCCAAATTATATTTTCTTAAAATTAAGCAAAATGGCATCCGTAAATGCAAAGCAGCTTTCTTTATAAATAATAGATGTAGAAGAGAATTATTAATTTCGCGGCAAGCAAACAAATAACCCGTTTTTCTATTTCAAATCATCTTTAACTATTGTATTCTTTCCTTCCTTCTTTCCTGGTAAATTCTTACCATTTGAAGGGAAACTGCCAGCAGAATTAAAGCAAATCCAAAATAAAATCCCGGACCTAAAAATTTGTTTTCTTTAAAAATAATAAAGGCAAGTATAATTGAATAAACCGGTTCAAAATTGTAGGTAAGATTAGTGGTAAATGCGGAAATGTGTTTCAACGCATGCAAACTGAGGTTAAAAGCAAAAACTGTACAAACGCCGGCAAGAATCAGTAGCCACAACCAATCTGCAGAGGTAGGGAAAAAATATGTGGCAGGAAAAAATTGAAGATAAATTGGAAGAATAAAACAAAGCGCGATAAAACCGCCGCTCATTTCATAAAGCGTCACCGTATTGGGCGAAAACCGATTTAATAATGTCTTGTTCAAAATGGGAAAAAGACAGGCAAGCATGGCAGAAATAATTCCGAAGATGATGCCGGTTTTATATTCAGGGTAAAAATTAAAAATTAGATACACGCCGGCAATTGCCAGCATTCCAAGAAATACTTCTACAAAATCGACTCTTCTTCTCCTGATTAATGGTTCAAACAAAGATGTAAAAAATCCAATCGTAGATAAACAGGTAACTGATACTGAGACATTTGCATATTTGATGCTGCCATAAAAACTCACCCAATGCAAAGAAATAATCGCGCCTACACCGAAAAGCGTAAGCGTATTTTTCCACGATAATTTCTTTAATTCCTTTCTGAAAAATAAAATGGCAGCGAGAATTAAAACCGTTAACAGCATTCTGTAAGCTGTGAGAAGGCCTTCATTTAAGGTAATCAGTTTTCCTAAAATTGCAGTAAAGCCGGCAAGTATTACCGCAAAATGAAGTTGAAGGAATGCTTTTTTCAATGTTTAATCCGGACTTTCTAAAAATCGGATTGCAAAATTAGAGGAAGAAAATAGAAAATCGCTTTATTTATTCCTTCACTGTTTATAATTGTTAGAAAATGTTTGCCAGAAGTTAGACAATAATTGAAAGCTTTTAAAGATGTATGAAAACCGGTTGAGACAGTTATCTGAATAGAATAGTTGCACCCGATAAAACAAATTAAAAATCCTTTTTATAAAAAAAAACCGGCCGATTGAAATGTACGAATCATAGCTTTATATTTGCCCCTTGTTAAATCCAAAATATGAACTATAAACGCACGAACAACATTACAGGATGGGTCGTATTTGCCATTTCTGCAATTGTGTATTTATCTACGATGGAAGCTACCGGCAGTTTTTGGGATTGCGGTGAATTTGCTTCCAGTGCTTACAAACTTCAAATTCCACATCCCCCGGGAGCACCGCTGTTTATCATGCTTGGAAGGATCTTCATGATTCCGTTTTCCAATCCAAATAATGCGATTCTCGGTTTGAACAGCATGAGCGCATTAATGAGTGCTTTTACTATATTGTTTTTGTTTTGGAGCATTACGCATTTTGCCCGCAAGATTTATGAGAAAAATAATATCAATCCGCTGACCAATAATCAAATCTTTACGGTTATGGCCGCAGGAGCGGTAGGTGCTCTTGCTTATACTTTCAGCGATTCATTTTGGTACAGCGCTGTAGAATCAGAAGTTTATGCAAGTTCTTCTTTTTTTACCGCGGTTGTATTTTGGGCTGTACTCAAATGGGAGCAGGCCGTAACAAACGATAAATTAAACGGCTATAAAGGCAATTTCACTCCTGCAGACAGGTGGCTTATTTTAATTTTTTACATGATCGGTTTGGCAGTGGGAGTGCACTTATTGCCTATTCTTACCATTCCTGCAATTGTGATGGTTTATTATTTTAAACGTTATAACGTCACGAGGTGGGGCACGTTCTGGGCTTTTATCGCTGCTTGTGTTATTACGGGAATTGTGCAGGTTCCGATGATCCAATGGACGATAAAGCTAGCTTCTGATTTTGATATCTTGTTTACAAACAGTTTCGGGGCACCATTCTTCACGGGGTTCACGTTTTTCTTTGTATTGCTGGCAGTGATCATTTTTCTTTTACTGAGGGTGGCAAAGAAGAAGAACTGGAATTTTTTAAGGCTGGCCAGGTGGGCTTTTGCATTTGTAATTCTTGGATTTTCTACTTATTTCACTACCATGATCCGCTCTTTAGCAGATCCGGCAATTGATATGTTTAACGTAGATAATCCTTTGAGTCTCGAAGGATACCTGAGCCGCGAACAATATGGCGACTGGCCCATTCTTAAAGGACAGGATTTTACAGATGAACCAACTGATCAGAAATACGAAGATGTTTATGTAAAAGGAACAAACAAATATGAGAAGAAAGGAAAAAAGGTTGTAACGGTTTATGACCCGTCCGATCTTCATTTCTTCCCAAGAATGTGGGACAACAGTAACGACCAGGGGCACGCAGATTATTATGCAAATTTTGCAGGCATTGGCAAAGATCCGAAGACAGGAAAATATTATTCAAAGCCAACGATGGCTGATAACATCAGTTTCTTTTTTGCTTACCAGCTCAATTGGATGTACTGGCGTTATTTCATGTGGAATTTTGCAGGAAAACAAAATGATCTGCAGGGAATAGATATGGGAAATGTGCGCGATGGAAACTGGCTTACGGGAATTTCTTTCTGGGACAATGCAAGACTCGGCGACCAAAGTAAAATGCCGGATACACTCAAACATAACAAATCACATAACACGTTATTTGCTTTGCCCTTGTTGCTGGGAATATTGGGGCTTATTTATCAATATCAAAAAGATAAACGGGACACGCTCGTTGTATTTTTATTATTCTTCTTTACGGGAATTGCCATTGTTTTTTATCTGAACCAAGCCGGGAATCAACCGCGCGAAAGGGATTATGCTTATGTAGGATCTTTTTATGCCTTCGCCATTTGGATCGGTCTTGGAGTGATGTATGTGAAAGAACTTTTTGAAAAATATATGACTGGCAAAATGGCTAATTATGTTGCAGGAGCTTTGTGTTTATTAGCTGTGCCTGTATTAATGGCCAGCCAGGAATGGAATGACCACGATCGCAGCCATAAAACATTAGCAAGAGACCTGGCCATTGATTACTTACAAAGCTGCGCTCCCAATGCGATTCTGATCACTTTTGGAGATAATGATACTTACCCGCTTTGGTTTGCCCAGGAAGTATTGGGAATCAGAAGAGACATCAGGGTCATTAATTCCAGTTTGTTAGGCACCGACTGGTACATCAACCAGCTTCGATACGCGGTTAACAAAAGTGCACCAATACCGGTGATCTGGAGTCCCGAACAAATAATAGGAAGCAACAGAGATGCAATTTATTATTTCCCGGATCTGCCTGGAGCTAAAGTAGATCAGACGAAACCATTGGATCTTTATACCATGATGAAAAATTATGCAGGAAGTGATGATCCAACAAGAATGTATCAGAATGGTTCAGATTTTCTGAATATTTTTCCTACTAAGAATGTAAAAGTTCCGGTGGATACAAACCTGGTAAGGCAAAACGGAACGGTAAATCCCGGTGATAGTGTGGTAAGTGAACTGGATTTTACCATTCCGAAAAATGCGCTGATGAAAAATGAAAGCGCTATTTTGAATATTATCGCTGCCAACAACTGGAAGCGGCCGATCTATTTTACATCACCTTACTCAGATTTGGGCTTTCAGCAATATTTGAGAACAGATGGACTTACCTACAGATTGGTTCCGGTAAAAAACAGCGAAGTGAATGATACCTGGGCTTATGATGTAATGATGAAAAAATTTGCATTTGGAAATGCGAATGTGCCTGGTGTTTATTTTGATGAAGAAAACCGGAGGCATTTGAATACCATCAGGATGCAATATGCACAGGTTGCAAATGATCTGGCAGATCATGGCAAATTGGCTGAAGCAAGACAGCTTTTAGAAAAATGTGATAAGAATATGTTGCAGGAAAACTTCCCTTACGGAATGGCTTCACGCAGGCAACAGCAGGATCAGATATCCGGTCAGTTTCTATTGGCAGCTTACAAATCAGGAGATACAGTCTTAGCAAAAAAGGTTTCTGATGCTTTGAGAACAGATCTTGAACAACAGATCATGTATTTCAATAGTCTTAATGACAATCAGCAACAGGCTTTGGCTTATGAAAATCAGATCGTACAGCAGCTTTTACAACAGATCCAGGGAATGGAGCAATATTTTTTAAAACCGGCTCAACCCGTTACTCCTGAAAAAGGAAGTTCAATCATTAACATGCCGCCGCCGAAAAAAGACACGCAGGTTCATGATAAAACACAATAGACGGTTTTAATCATTTTTATTCAAATCCCGGTTCCACATAGAACCGGGATTTTTTTTAAAATAATAGTACAAGTATATGTTCGTCTTTAACTATCTTTAATGATCGCTTCATTTTACCAAACAGACAGATGAACCAAATAGCTATCGAAAATTTATTTGTAATAGATATTGAAACAGTTTCTGAGAAGGAACATTTTCATCTACTTGACGAGGAATGGAAAGCATTATGGACAGAAAAAATATCACGGTCGCTTCCTCCTAATACAAGTGCAGAAGATTATTACGGAATGCGCGCTGCAATTCTCGCAGAATTTGCAAAAGTTGCGTGCATCAGTTTTGGTTATTTTAAAAAAGAAACTAACGATTCGAATGGTGGCGGATGGCAATTCAGGATAAAATCTTTGTGTTCTGACAATGAAAAAGAACTTTTGAACCAATTTGTTGACACCTTGAAGCAATTGCACGCCAATCATCACAACTGGATTTTTGCCGGACACAATATCAAGGAATTTGACGTGCCTTTTTTGTGCAGAAGAATGCTTATTAATCATATTCCGATTCCATCTTACATTGATTTTCAAAATATGAAACCATGGGAAACGCCTGTGCTCGATACATTGCATCTTTGGCGTTTTGGCGATTACAAACATTACACTTCTTTAAAATTGCTGGCAGCGGTTCTCGGCGTTCCATCACCAAAAGACGATATCGATGGCAGCCAGGTTGGGGATGTATATTGGAAAGAAAAAAACCTGCAACGCATTTCCGTTTATTGTGAAAAGGATGTGGCTACAGTCGCTAATGTGGTTTTAAGATTCAAAGGGTTGCCGCTTTTGAAAGACGAACAAATTGTGTTTGTCGATAGAAAATAACAACGCTCCTCTTTCAGCAAACCAACAAATAAGAAGATTTTCTCTTTTCGCAATTCCTGTTTGAGTACGTATTTTTATTAAAAGGTAACTTTGAAGAATGAAAAATAAAATTCTAGGGAAGTCTTCTCTCAATATCAGCAAAATCGGTTTTGGTTGCATGTCGTTAAAGCCGGATCAAAAAGATTTTAATCAAATAATAGATGCGGCAATTGAGAATGGCGTCAATTATTTCGAT